>DATLIA010000340.1:0-4232 GCA_035540215.1 Actinokineospora sp.
CATGCTGGTGGCATCCTCGCTCGTCCTGATGATGACCACGCCCGCGCTGGCCCTCTTCTACGGCGGTATGAGCCGTTCGAAGTCCGTGCTGAACATGATGATGATGTCGTTCGGCGCGATGGCCATCGTCGGCATCGTCTACGTGCTGTGGGGCTGGTCGATGTCGTTCGCCGGCACCGACGTCGGCTCCCTGTTCGGCAACCCCTTCACGGCCTTCGGCCTCGACGGGGTGGGTGCCGACAGCTACGTGTACGTCGCGTTCCAGATGACCTTCGCGGTCATCACCGCGGCGCTGATCAGCGGCGCGATCGCCGACCGGGTGAAGTTCTCGGCCTGGATGGTCTTCGTCCCGATCTGGATCACCCTCAGCTACTTCCCGCTGGCCCACATGGTGTGGGGCGGCGGGTTCCTGTCGGGCCTCAACCCGGACGGCCTGTCGGCCATGCTCTTCGGCGTCACCGACGGGGTCGCCAACGTCTTCCCGCAGGACTACGCCGGTGGCACGGTCGTCCACATCAATGCCGGTATGGCCGGCCTGGTGCTGGTGCTGGTGATCGGCAAGCGCCTCGGCTTCGGCAAGGAGGCCATCCGGCCGCACAACCTGCCGCTGACGATGATCGGCGCGGGCCTGCTGTGGTTCGGCTGGTTCGGCTTCAACGTCGGCTCCATCGTGTTCGTCGAGGGCGACGGCGGCGAGAAGGACATCGCCCAGTTCATGTCGGAGACCGGTGTCACGTGGATGAACACCACGCTGGCCACCTGTGCCGCCATGCTGGCGTGGCTCGTCGTGGAGCGGTTCCGGGACGGGCACGCCACGTCGCTGGGCGCCGCTTCGGGTGTCGTCGCGGGCCTGGTCGCCATCACGCCCGCCTGCGGCGCGGTGAACATCTACGGAGCCATGATCATCGGTATGGCGGCCGGCGCCCTGTGCGCCTACGCCGTCGGCCTGAAGTACCGCTTCGGGTACGACGACTCGCTCGACGTGGTCGGCGTGCACCTGGTCGGTGGCCTGACCGGCACCATCCTGATCGGCTTCTTCGCCACCAAGGAGGTCAACGCCCTTGGCGGTGACGGCATCTTCTTCGGCGGCGGCTTCTCCCTGCTGGGCAAGCAGGCGCTGGCGGCGGGCGCGGTGATGGCGTACTCCTTCGTCCTCACCCTGGTCATCGCGATCGCCATCAAGAAGACGATCGGCTTCCGGGTCTCGGAGGAGGCAGAGCAGGTCGGCATCGACGAGGCCGAGCACGCGGAGAGCGGCTACGAGTTCTCCAGCCTGCGCGGCGGTGGCAACACGCTCGGTCGTGCCGCTGACGTTCTGGCCCAGAAGGTTTCCGCTAGCGCCGGCAAGGAAGGCTGAGGGACATGAAGCTGGTAACCGCGATCATCAAGCCCTTCACCCTTGACGACGTGAAGGCGGCCCTGGAGCAGATCGGCGTGCTTGGCATGACGGTCAGCGAAGTGCAGGGCTACGGCAGGCAGAAGGGCCACACCGAGGTCTACCGCGGTGCGGAGTACTCGGTGGACTTCGTGCCGAAGATCCGCGTCGAGGTACTCGTCGACGACGCCACGGGCGACAAGGTCATCGACGCGATCGTCGAGGCCGCCCGCACCGGCAAGATCGGTGACGGCAAGGTGTGGGTCACCCCAGTGGAGACCGTGGTCCGGGTCCGCACAGGCGAACGCGGGACGGACGCGATCTAGATCATGGAGACGGGGGAGGGCACGACGTCCCCGACGGCGGCGGACCTGGTACTCGCTCGTGACCGGATTCTCGGTCAGGGTGCCAGGTCCGCGGGGCCGTCTTCGGGGCACCGGCTCGCGCCGGACGCGCTGCGCGAGGCATTGGCCGACCTGCACGAGTTCTGGCTCACCGCCACGGCCGCCCAGGCCGGGGTCGGCGGCCGGGGAGGCGGGGTCGCCCTGTTCGCCGTCGGCGGGCTCGGCCGCCGCGAACTCGTGCCCTACTCCGACCTCGACCTGGTCCTGGTCCACGACGGACGCAAACTGGTCGACACCATCGCCGAGCGGCTCTGGTATCCACTGTGGAACTCCGGGGTCGGCCTGGACCACTCGGTCCGCACCGTCGGCGAGGCGCTCGACGTGGCCAAGGCCGACCTGCGGACCGCGCTCGGCCTGCTCGACGCCCGCCACCTCGCGGGCGACGCCGAGGTCACCGTGCGGCTGGCGACGGCAGCGCGCGACCAGTGGCGGACCAGCGTCCGCAACCGGCTCAGCGAACTGATCGAGTCCGTGCGCGGCCGGTGGCACCGCGCGGGCGAGGTCGCCCACTGGGTCGAGCCCGACCTCAAACACGGCCGCGGCGGCCTCCGCGACCTGGCCATCCTCGACGCGCTGTCGCTGGCCCAGCTGATCGACCGGCCCGGCCCCGACGTGGTCGCGGCACACACTCTCCTGCTCGACACCCGAACCGAGCTGCGCCGCATCGCGGGGCGCCCGCGCGACATCGTGCGTCCACAGGACGGCGACGAGATCGCGAGCACCCTCGGCCTCGGCGACCGCTTCGCTCTCGCCAGAGCACTTTCTGGCGCGGGCCGCGCCGTGGCGTACGCGATGGACGTCGCGCTGCGTTCCACCGGTGCGTCCAACGGCCGCAAGGTCCTCGGCGTCCTGCGCCGCGGGCCGGAGCGCAGGCCACTGGACGAAGGCGTCGTGCTGCACGGCAGCGAGGTCGCCTTGGCCCGCGACGCCGACCCGGGCAAAGACCCCGGCCTGCTGCTGCGCGTGGCCGCCGCGTCCGGCCGAACCGGTCACCCGATCGCGCCCGCCGCACTCACCCGGCTCAGCGACCTGGCCCCCGAACCGCGCGCGCCGTGGCCCGCCGAGGTCCGCCAGGACCTGGTGTCGCTGCTCGGCGCGGGCGAGGGCCTGACCGACGTCGTCGAGTCCCTGGACCGCACCGGCCTCTGGGCCAGGCTGTTCCCAGAGTGGGGCGCCGTGCGCGACCTGCCGCCCCGCGACGCCGCGCACATCTGGACCGTCGACCGGCACCTCGTGCAGACCACCGTCAACGCGTCCCGCCTGGTCACCCGGGTCTCCAGACCCGACCTCCTGCTCATCGGCGCGCTGCTTCACGACCTCGGCAAGGGTCGCGACCAGGACCACTCGATCGTCGGCGCGGCCCTCGCGACCCAGGTCGGCCAGCGGCTCGGGCTGTCCAAAGAGGACGTCGACACACTGTCGGCGATGGTCCGCCACCACCTCCTGCTGCCCCACACCGCCACCCGCCGCGACGTCGAGGACGAAACCACCGTCCTGCGCGTCGTGGACACCCTCGGCGGCGACCCGGTCCTGCTGGAACTGCTGCACGCGCTCAGCGAGGCCGACTCGCTGGCCACCGGCCCTGGCGTGTGGACCGACTGGAAGGCCTCGCTTACCACCGACCTGGTCCGTCGTTGCGCCGCGGCCATGGCGGGCGAACGCCTGCCCGCGCCTGCCGAACTCGGTGTGGCGCAAAGGGAGTTGGCCGAGGCGGTGAAGGCCAGCGGCAAGGCCGACTTCCTGATCGAGACCGACGGCCGGGTCGCCACCATCACATTGGCCACAAAGGACAGGCCAGGAGTCCTGTCCCGTGCCGCGGGAGTGCTCGCGCTCAATCTGCTGGAGGTCCACGCCGCCGCTGTCGGGAGTCACTCCGGTGTCGCGGTCGGGGTGTACTCGGTGACTCCGCGCTTCGGCTCGATGCCGGACCCGGCCCTGCTGCGCGAACAGTTCCTCCGCGCTGAAGCGGGTTCCCTGCCGCTGGCCGACAAACTCGCAGCGAAGGAGCGCGACTACGGGGGTCGGGCCGAGGACGCTCCCGAGCCGCGGGTGCTGTGGTTCGACCATGAGGCCGGTGACCTCGATGGGTCGGCGGTTGTGCTCGAACTGCGTGCCGCTGACCGGATCGGCCTGCTCCACAGCGTCGCCGGAGCTCTTGAGCGGTGCGGTGTGGACGTGCTGTGGGCGCGGGTGGCGACGATGGGCGGGTCGGCGGTCGACTCGTTCAGCTTCGTGCCTGGGCGGGCGGCCGGGTGGCGGCGGGTGGTTGAGAACGCGGTACTCGACGCTAGTAGGTAGACCTACTCAGGCTTACTCACGGGTCATCACGCTGGGATCTTGTCTGTGGTGTTGACAGGATTTAGCTGTCGGACAACGGGTGGGCAGGGGACCTTCTGAGGGCTCTCTCGTTGTCCGGCGGACGCAGGGAGGGGCCTGTCGAGGGGTCGGGCTCC
>DATLIA010000341.1:0-7846 GCA_035540215.1 Actinokineospora sp.
GTTCAGCAGGGCTCTTGGTGCCCGCCATGATCGCCGCGCAAGCCGCTCGGACGCCCGACGCGCCCGCTGTCGTCGATGGTGATCGCGTTCTCACCTACCGCGAACTCCTCCGCCGAGCCAACGCCCTCGCGTGGCGGCTCCGAGACCTCGGTGTCGGGCCAGAATCCCTTGTAGCCATGGCATTCCAGGCCAGCCCTGAGGCGATCGTCGCCATCATCGGCATCCACGCCGCGGGCGCCGCCTATCTCCCCATCGACCCCACCCACCCGGCCGACCGCGTCAACGCTCTCCTCGACGCCGCCCGGCCGCAGGCCATTGTCGCCGATGAGACGTTCAGGTCCGACGTCGTGATGCTCACCGACGACACCGCCGACGAACCGCCGCCGACGAACCTGCACCGGCACAACCTCGCCTACGTCATCTTCACCTCCGGCTCCACCGGCGCCCCCAAAGGCGTCGCCGTCGCGCACGGCACTCTCGCCAATCTGGCGCAAGCGTTCGCCGACGTGCACGACTTCGGTCCGGCCGACCAAGTCCTGATGATCCCCCCACTCACCTTCGACGCGTCAGTCGGCGACGTCTTCCCCGCGCTCATCACCGGGGCCGCGATCCGGCCTTGTCTCGACCCCGCGAGCCTCAGCGGCACCGACGTCCTCGACGCCTGTGTCGCGCAGGGGGTCACGATGGTCGACACGGCCGCGCCGCTGTGGCGGAAGTGGGTGGACGACCTGCTCGCCACCGGGATCCCCGGGCCGACTCCGCTGCGCGCCATGATGGTCGGTGGGGACTCGGTCGCGGTGGAGGCCATCCGCGACTGGTCGGCCATGACCGGCTCAACCATGTTCAACCACTACGGCCCCACCGAGGCCACCAACTGCGCGACCACCTACCGGACCACCGACGCCCGCGAGATCGACACGCCCCGGCTGCCTATCGGCACCCCGCTCCCCCATGTCCGCACCTACGTGTTGGACGACCAGCTCCGGCCGGTCCCGCACGGCGTCCCCGGCGAGCTCTGCCTTGGCGGCGACACCCTCGCCCGCGGCTACCTCGGCCGCCCCGACCTCACCGCGGAGAAGTTCGTCCCGGATCCCTACGGTGACCCCGGTTCGCGGCTCTACCGCACCGGCGACCTGGCCCGCTGGCGCTCGGACCACACGCTGGAGTTCCTCGGCCGGGTCGACCGGCAGGTGAAGGTGCGCGGTCACCGGATCGAGCCCGGCGAGGTCGAGGCCGCGTGCCGCACGCACCCGGACGTCACCGACGCGCTGGTCGTGGCCCGCGGCGACATGCTGGTCGCCTACCTCATCGCCGACCGCGAGCCCGACGGCCTCAAGGCGTTCCTGCGGAACAAGCTGCCCGACTACATGGTCCCCAACGCGTCCGTCGTGCTCGACGCGTTTCCCGTGCTGTCCAACGGGAAGCTCGACCCGACCGCCCTGCCCGCGCCGGACACTTCGGCCAAGCGGTATGTCGAGCCCGCCACCGAGACCGGGAAGGCGCTCGCCGCGGAGTGGGCGCGGTTGCTCGACCAGGACCG
Source organism: Actinokineospora sp. (assembly GCA_035540215.1). Classification (GTDB taxonomy): domain Bacteria; phylum Actinomycetota; class Actinomycetes; order Mycobacteriales; family Pseudonocardiaceae; genus Actinokineospora. The sequence goes on from DATLIA010000341.1 coordinate 1,541, forward strand.
GGTCAGCGCCGACGACAACTTCTTCGACCTCGGCGGCCACTCGCTGCTCGCCGCGAGGATGGTGACCCGGATCAAGGTCTCGCTGGGCGTAGAGGTGCCTTTGCAAGCCGTGTTCGAGACCGCGACCCTCGACGAGTTGGCCGCGCTGATCGACCAGCCCAAGGTCACCGACATCGATCTCTGGGCCGAGGCCACTCTCCCCGCCGACATCGTGGGCGGCCCGGTCGAACCCACCGACCCGCGCGCGATCCTTCTCACCGGCGCCACCGGATTCCTCGGCGGCTACCTGCTCGCCGACGCGCTGCGGCACACCGAAGCCCGCGTGTTCTGCCTGGTCCGCGCCAAGGACGATGCCGACGCGCTGGCCAGGATCGAGCGGACCCTGCGCGGCTACGAGCAGTGGCGGCCGGAGTTCGCCGACCGGATCGTCCCGCTGCCCGGCGACCTGGGCGCGCCGCGGCTCGGGCTGACCGAGGAGCGGTTCGACGCGCTGGCCGCCGAGGTCGACCTGATCCACCACTGCGGCGGGCTGGTCAACTTCGCCATGTCCTACGCCGACCTCAAGCCCGCCAACGTGACCGGCACGCTGGAGGTCCTGCGGCTGGCCACCCGGCACCGAACCGTCCCCGTGCACTTCGTCTCGACGCTGGGCGTCTACCCGCTGCACCTGCCCGGCGTCGTCACCGAGGACCTGGTCCCGGACCAGCCGGAGGCGCTCGACCGCGGCTACGAGCAGACCAAGTGGGTCGCCGACACCCTGGTCCGCGCGGCCCGCGCCGCCGGGGTGCCGGTGTCGGTGCACCGGCCCGCGCGGGTCAGCGGGGACAGCCGCACGGGCATCGGCCCCGCTGAGGACCTGTTCGGCCGCGAGCTGCGCACCGTGACCGAACTCGGTGCCCTGCCGGAGGTCGACGTCGAGGAGGACATGGCCCCGGTCGACCACGTCGCCGCCGCGATCGGCTGGCTGTCGCGGCAGCCGTCGGCGCTGGGCCGGGACTACCACTTCCACAATGGACAGATGATCCACTCGTCGGTGATCGCCAAGACGCTGCGGGAGTTCGGGTATCCGGTCGAGGCAGTGCCCTACGCCGAGTGGTACTCGCGCCTGCTCCAGCACGCCGCCGGGTCCGACGACCCGGCGTTCACCGCCATCGCCGCGGTGGCCGGGCCGACCCCGGACCGACGCGACCGGATCTTCGACTGCTCGGCCACGGAGGCCACGCTCGCCGCCGCCGGGCTCGTCTGTCCGCCCGCGGACCCGGCGCTGCTGACCCGCTACCTCGACCACTACGTCCGCGCGGGCCACTTGGCCCCCGTCGGCCAAGGAGAACGCGTATGACCAGCGAAGGGCTCGGCCGGTTCATCGGGATCTGGCTCGGGCAGATCGTCTCCCTCGCCGGGACCGCGATCACCGGGTTCGTGCTCGGTGTGTGGGTCTACCAGCTCACCGGATCGGCCACCCAGTTCAGCCTGATCATGCTGGTCGAGGCCATCGCCGCGATCGCCGTGGCGCCGCTGGCCGGGGCGATCGCCGACCGGGTGGACCGCAGGCTGACCCTGATCGCCGCCGACGTCGTCGCCGCGGTCGCCACCGGGATCCTGCTGGTGCTCGTCACCGCGGGCGACCTGCAGGTGTGGCAGGTCTACCCGATCACCGCGGTCACCGCGATGTGCTCGACGTTCCGCATGGTCACCTTCACCACCATGCTCCCGCTGCTCGTCCCCGAACAGCACCTGAGCAGGGCGAACGGCCTGGCCCAGGCGGGCATGGCCGTGCAGATCGCGGCGCCGCTGGCCGCGGGCGGGCTGCTGGCCACGATCGGCCTGCGCGGTGTGGTGGTGATCGACCTCGCGACCTACGGCGTCGCCATCGCGATCACCCTGGCGCTGAGCCTGCCCGAGCGCGCCACCAAGCCCGCGGAACGTGAAGCGGCCGAGCGTGAGGGCGCGCTCGCCGAACTGCGCGGCGGCTGGACCGAACTGGCGTCCCGCCGCGGCCTGCTCACGCTGCTGGTCGTGCTCGGCGCGTTCGACTTCGCGTTCGGGCTGGCCGGGGTGCTGGTGCAGCCGCTGATCCTTACTTTCACCGGCCCGGCCACCCTGGGCGTGCTGATGTTCGCGGGCGGCGCCGGGATGCTGCTCGGCAGCCTCGCGATGAGCGTGTGGGGCGGGCCGAAGCGGCGGATCACCGGCGTGGCCGGGTTCCTCGCCATCGGCGGTGTCGCGCTGGCCGCGCACTCGCTGGCGCCGTCGCCGCTGCTGATCGGGATCCTCGCGCCCGCGTTCCTGTTCACCCTGCCGGTGATCACCGGCTGCACGATGTCGCTGCTGCAGAGCAAGGTGGCCCCGACGACGCTCGGCCGGGTCATGGCGAGCGCGCGGATGGTGTCGCAGGGCGCCACCGCGCTCGCCTTCGCCATCGCGGGCCCACTGGCCGACCAGGTCTTCGAGCCCATGCTGGCCCCCGGCGGCGCGCTGGCCGGCAGCCTCGGCGGCGTGATCGGCACCGGGCCTGGCCGCGGGATCGCGCTCATCTTCGTCATCACCGGAGCGGTCCTGGTCGGCCTCGCCGCCCTGGCCGCCACGTCGCCCGCGCTGCGCGGGGTCGACGACCTGCCCGACCTGCTGCACAGCACCGAGAAGGGGGAGACCGATGCTGAACTTGCCACAGGCTGAACAGCAGGCGTTCGCCGACAACGAAGCGCCCGCACCGCACTTGGACGTCCTGCACGCCCTGGCCTACCGGGTCGCGGGCGCCGCCCAGCGCCTGGGGATCTTCAACCACCTCGACGACGAGCCGCGGTCGGCGGACGCGCTCGCGGCGGCGGTGTCGGCCGACCCGCGCGGCACCCGGATCCTGTTGGACGCGCTCGTCGGGTTCGGCTACGCCGAGCGCGACGCGGACGGCTACCGGGCCGCGCCCGGCGCGAAGTGGCTGGCCACGGGGTACGGCACGATGTTCTCGTTCTGGCACCGCGTGCTGTTCGACCAGTGGCGCGACCTGGAACGGTCCATTGTGGAGGGACGACCGGCGGTCGACTTCTACGGCTGGCTGACCGACAACCCCGACGCGCTGGCCGAGTTCCAGTCGATGCTCGGTGAACTGGCCGACGCCGTGGCCCCCGAACTCCCGCTGGCCCAACCGGGCGCGCGGCGGATGCTGGACGTCGGCGGCGGCCACGGCCGCTACGCGCGAGCCTTCCGCGACGCCAACCCCGACCTGCGGGTCACCGTCGTCGACCTGCCCGGGACCGAGCCGGGCGACCTGGGCGACCGGATCGACTTCCGCGCGGGCGACTGGCTCACCGACGACCTCGGGTCCGGCTACGACACGGTCCTGCTGTTCAACGTCGTGCACTGCCTGTCCCCCGAGCGCGCCCGCGACCTGCTGCTGCGCGTGGGCCGCGCGGTCAAGGCGGGCGGGACGGTGCTGATCCTGGAGGAGACCACCGACGTGCCCGCCGAGGCGGGCGGCACGGGCGCGGCGTGGGTGCCGATGTTCAGCCTCAACCTGTTCCACACCCAGGGCGGCCAGATCTACGACGCGCCCGACCTGGCCGGCCTGCTGGCGGAGGCCGGGTTCGGCGCGCCCACGTCGGCCGGGATCGCCCCCGCGCCGACCTTCCGGCTGTTCACCGCGGTCAAGGAGGCACCGCGGGTGTGGCGGCCGACGGTCTCGCAGACGCAGATGCTCACCTTCGACCGGCTCTTCCCCGGTTCCACCTGGTACAACGTGCCGCTCTACGCGCGGATCACCGGCCCGCTCGACGTCGCGGCGCTGCGCGGATCGCTGGCTCGCTGTGTGCGCAAGCACGAGTCGCTGCGCACTGTCTACCCCGGCGATGTCGCCCAGCTGACCGCCGTGGCGCCGACCCTGCGCGAGGTCGACCTCACCAGCCAGGGCGAAGAAGCACTGGAAGCGTTGCGCGACAAGGAACTGCGCACGCCACTCGACCTGGTCAACGGCCACCCGATGCGGGCGACCCTGGCCAGACTGGCCGACGACGAGCACGAGCTGATCGTCGTCACCCACCACATCGCGATCGACGGCTACTCGCTGACCCTGCTGCAGCAGGACTTCCTCGACGGCTACGCCGACCCCGACGGCCCGGTCGAGGAACTGCGCTACTCCGACTTCGCCCAGCGCGACACCGGTTCGCACGAACTGGAACTGGCGCACTGGCGCACCGAACTGGCCGACCTGCCGGACCCGGTCGCGCTGCCGTTCGCGGCCAGCGCCACCGACCCAGGTCTAGCCGCCGACGTCGTGCGGTTCACCGTGCCCGACGAGGTGTCAGCCGCCGTGCGCGAGGTGGCCAAGACTCAGCGGTCGAGTCCGTTCATGGTGCTGATGAGCGCGTTCGCCGTGCTGCTGCGCCGGTACGCGGGCACGTCCGACCTGGTCATCGGCACCCCGGTGGCCGGGCGGGACCATCCGGGCACCGAGGACCTGGTCGGCTGCCTGGTGAACATGGTGCCGCTGCGGCTGCGCCTGGCCGACGCGGCGACGTGGACCGATGTGCTGGGCACCGTCCGGTCGGCCGCGCTGGACGCGTTCGACAACTCGCAGCTGCCGTTCGCCGCTGTGGTCGACCAGTTGTCGCCGACCCGGTCGACCGCCATCCACCCGGTGTTCCAGATCGCCTTCGCCGCCCCGCCCGCGCTCGCCGCGTCGTCCACTGTGGAGGGTGTGACGTTCGCCTTCGGTGAGGGCACCAGCGCGGAGTCGCTGTTCGACATCGAGGTCCAGGTCATCGACGAGGGCGACGGGATGCGCGGCTACCTCAAGTACCGCACCGCGCTGTTCACCCGCGACCACATGACCGGGCTGATCGACCACTTCCTGCACCTGGCCGACCGGCTCGGCCGGGAGCCCGAGGCGCGGCTGGCGAACGTGCCGCTGCTGCGCGAGGCGGACTACCGCCGCACGGTCGTCGACTGGAACGACACCGCGACGGACTATCCGCGCGACACGAGTCTGGTCGAGTTGGTCGAGCGGCAGGTCGACGCGACCCCGGACGCCGTGGCGACTGTCTACGGCGAAGAGACTCTGACCTATCGCGAGCTGGACGAGCGGGCCAACCAGCTGGCGCACTACCTGCGGTCGCTGGGCGTGGCCGCGGAGACCAGGGTCGGGCTGTGCCTGGAGTTCCGGGCGGACTGGGTGGTCGCGGCGCTGGCCGTGCTCAAGGCGGGCGGCGCGTACGTGCCGCTCGACCCGGCCTACCCGGCGGCCAGGCTGGACTTCATGTGCGCCGACAGCGGCGTGGCTGTAGTGGTCGCGCACGAGAGCCTGCGCGACCGGGTGACCGCGCCGACCGTGGTGACCATCGACGGCGGCGTCCCCGGACCGGTGGCCCGGCTCGACACGACCGCGCGGCCGGACAACCTGGCGTACGTGATGTACACATCGGGATCCACCGGCAAGCCCAAGGGCGTCGGCGTGACACATCGCAATATCGTGCGGCTGGTCCGGGACACCGACTATGTCCACTTCGGACCGGGCGACACGGTGGCCCAGGCGTCGAACCTGTCGTTCGACGCGGCGACGTTCGAGATCTGGGGCCCGCTGTGCGCGGGCGGGCGGATCGTCGGCGTGCCGAAGGACGACCTGCTGTCGGCGCCTGCGTTCGCGAAGACGCTGCGGGACAACAAGGTCGACCTCATGTTCCTGACCACGTCGCTGGCCCGCCAACTCGCGGTCGAGGCGCCGGAGACCTTCGCGGGACTGCGTCAGCTGCTGGTCGGCGGCGAACAGGCCGACCCTGAGATGATCACCCGGCTGCGCGCGGTCGGCGGCCCGTCGGTGCACAACGTCTACGGTCCGACCGAGACGACGACGTTCGCCCTGTCCTGGGAGGCAGGGGAAGTCGACGACACGGTTCCGATCGGCCGCCCGATCGCCAACAGCACGGCCTACGTGCTCGACGGCGACCTGCACCCGGTCGCGCCCGGGCTCGTCGGCGAGATCTACCTCGGCGGCGACGGCGTCGCCCGCGGCTACCTCGACCGTCCGGACCTCACCGCCGAGCGGTTCGTGCCGGACCCCTTCGGCGCGCCAGGGTCCCGGCTGTACCGGACGGGCGACCTGGGCCGGTATTGGCCGGACGGCCGGATCGACTGTCTCGGCCGGGCCGACCGGCAGGTCAAGATCCGCGGCTTCCGCATCGAGCTCAGCGAGATCGAGGCGTGCCTGCGCGAGACCGGCGCGGTCGGCCAGGCCACCGTCCAGGTCCGCGACGGCCAGCTGATCGGGTACGTCGTGCCGGTCGACCCGGCCGCGGTCATGGCCGACCGCGCCGGTCT
>DATLIA010000342.1:0-28338 GCA_035540215.1 Actinokineospora sp.
CAGGACGGAGTCGATGCGCTCGATCCCGCCGGATGGCAGGTCGAGCATGGGGTTCAGCGGAGTGTCCGCAGTGGCGGTGGCTGACGAAAATGCCCACGCCGCCGCGGTCGTGGCGAGCGCACCGCCGAGAACCATGAGCGAACGGGAGACCACGCGCCGCATCGCTGCGGTCGTCTCCCTCTTCGCCTGGTTCACGTGCGGATACCTGCCTACGTCCGAAAAGTGGCCGCACGGCGATCACCGTGCACCGCAGACACTCGCATCATGGGCCGTCGTTATGCACGCGTGACACAGGATGCCCACCTGATCGTGTGACGAACACAGCGTGTCTCCACAGATCACTATCTGTAGTAACCCTGCTCCAGGGCATCAAGGTCGGAAACTGTCCACAGGTGTGGATCAACCGCGTTTCAGCACCCGGGTCGCGCCCGCGGCGGCTGTGGTGGCCAGGATCCAGCCGACCGCGATCAGCGCGCCCTGGATCCACTGCGACGCCCCGACCATCCGCCACCTGTTGTCCTGCCCCAGGTCGATGATGGGGAGCAGCAGGTCGGTGGCCAGCAGGGGCGGGTTCCACACCGGGTTGACGTCGGCGTCGAGCTTGTCCATGACGTTGTTGCTGAACCACAGCGTGCCAAGGCCCCAGAACAGCAGCAGCCACACCATCGCCAGCCACGGCCGGTAGCCGTAGCCGACGGTCCACTCCTGCAGCCGCCCCCACGCCCGGCCCGCCACGTTCAGCTCGGCGTAGCGCCTGCGCTGGCGTTCCAGCTGGACCTGCTGGGCGCGTTCCTCGTCGCCGCCGCCCGCGAACACCGCGGCGAGCTGCTCGTACGGGCCGGGGGCGAAGTCCGGCTGCACGTCGCGCAGCCACCGCAGCCGGGTCCGCACCGGCACCTCGGGGTGCGCGGTGATCGCGGTGAAGGTGAAGTCCTCCAGGTCGATCCCGCCGCGCGCGGCCCACAGGCCAGGCCCGTCGATCACCGACACGACCGCGGCGCGGGTGAGCACTACCTGCCCACGCGGCGGATAGGCGGGCGGAAACGACAGCACTAACTCCTGCGCGGTGAGCCCATACGCCGACAGAGCCTTGTCGGTCACCGGCTGGCCGGGCCCGGTCCGGCCGCCGAGCCGGGCGCCGCCGAAGGTGGCCATCTTGCCGACCTCGACCAGCCGGACCCGCACGCCGCCGATGGCCCGGAAGCCGTAGCTGCAGAGCAGGTCCTTGCCGATAGAGGCGACGCGCGCGTCCAGCGAGGGCTTCACTGTGCCGTTGGGACGCAGTCGCGGCTTGACGAGCCGCGCGCCGGAGCAGTCGAGGCTGGATCCGATGGCCGCGTTCTGCAGCCGGACCGAGCCGCTGACCCGGACCTTGCGCAGGAATAAGGTGCCGCCGACGCGCAGGCGGTCGGCGAACAGCACGTCGATGCCTGGGCCGCGGAGTCGGGCGCGGGCCAGGCTGGCGCTGCCGTGGACGTGCGCGTCGACGAGGCGGACCTGGCCGTGCGCGCGGAAGGCGAAGCGCGGGTCGCCGTCGGAGTCGACCTTGCCGTGCACCGCGCCGCGGCCCTCGACGTCGCCGCGGACCTCGATGCCGTCGGCGACCAGGGCGATCGGCACCCGGTCGACGGGCTTGCCCGCGGCGAAGCACTCGGCCAGCCGGGTCACCACCTCGCGGCGGCCGATGGTGGCCCCGGAAAGAAGAAGGTGGCCGCCGATGCGGGCGCCGCGCAGGCCGACCGCGCCCAGCGCGGTGAACCCGGCGTCGAGTTTGAGGTCGCCCTCGACGCGCAGCCGGTCGGCGTCGAGGACGGCGTGGTCCTCTGCGGTGCCGCGCGGAAGCACGAGGACGTGGTTGTCGGGGGCACCGCCGTTGCCGTCGCGCAGGTGGGCGCCGGAGAACGCGGCGTCGCCGCCGACCCTGGCGCCGGTGAGCAGCACGGTGCCGATGGCGTGGAACCGGCCGCCGCCGGAGTCGCACAGCAGGTTTCCCTCGACCGTCAGGCCGGTGCCCTCCAAGACGGTGCCGGACGGGTGGTCGAGCCGGGCGCCGGTCAGGTGCACGCTGCCGCCGACGTTCGCGCCGCGCAGCCGGACCTCGCCGTAGGCGCGGGCGGCGACGGCCTGGATGGACCCGGACACGCGCAGCCGGGCGCCGAGCAGCGCGGCGGCGCCGGGATTGCGCAGTACCGCCCCGGCCAGCCGCAGCGTGCCCTCGATGGTGGCGTCGGTCAGGTCGAGCACGCCCGTGCAGGTGAACCCCGGTTCGAGCACCAGGTCGCTGCCGACGCGCAGGTTGCGGGCCTTGACCCCGGGCACCCGGCAGCCGGGCATGGTCAGCGCGACCAGCCGCGCCATCCGCAGGATCGGCGGGCGGCCGAACACGCACCTGCGCAGGGTGACGACGTGGCCGATGACCCGGCCCTCGATGTCGAACACGCCGGTGACCACGGCGTTGTCCAGGCGCAGCGCGGGCATCGCGCCGGGGTCGAGCGGGTAGGCGCCGGTGAGCAGACCGGCCAGCACCGGGCCGCGCACCTCGCGGCCGCCGAGGTCGATCGGCGTGCCGGTGGTGAACGCCGTCCGGACCTCGTTCTCCGCGGCTGTCAGCGCGGATAACGGCACGTAGGACTGCCCGGCTTCGATCACAGCCCCATCACATCAGATGGACTGGTCGCCCCGGGACGATTCGCCGGATACGGTGATCGCGATGACCACGAACCGCGCCACGGCGCCACCGGACGTGACCCCTCTCGTGCCCAAGGGTCTTCGGGTCAGCGCCGCGCTGGCCTGGCGGTTCTTGGTGATCATCGGAGCGCTCTACGTCATCATCTATGTGCTGGGTTACTTCGCCCACGTCGTCATCCCGATGGCGATCGCGCTGCTGCTGGCCGCGCTGATGGCCCCCGGGGTCGGCAAGCTCGTGCAGTGGCGGGTGCCACGGCCCCTGGCCACCGCGATCGTGATGGTCGCGGGCATCGCGGTCGTCGGCGGCGTGCTGACGTTCGTGATCACCCAGTTCAGCAACGGCCTGCCCGAGTTGCAGAAGCAGGTGAACGAGAGCCTCACCACGATCCAGGACTGGCTGGCCACCGGCCCGCTGCACCTGCGGGAAGACCAGATCCAGACCTTCATCGGCAACGCCATCGAGGCGATCAAGGCCAACCAGTCGGAGATCACGTCCGGCGCGATCACCACCGCGGCCACCATCGGCGAGGTGCTGACCGGCCTGCTGCTGACCCTGTTCATCCTCATCTTCTTCCTGTCCGACGGCGCGGCGATGTGGCGCTTCGTCATCCGCGGCATCCCGTCCGGGGTGCGGACCCGGGTCGACATCGCGGGCCGCCGGGGCTTCTCGTCGCTGGTCAGCTACGTGCGGGCGACCGCGGCGGTGGCGGTGTTCGACGCGGTCGGCATCGGCGTCGGCCTGGCGATCATCGGCGTGCCGCTGGCGATCCCGCTGGCCGCGCTGGTCTTCCTGACCGCGTTCATCCCGATCATCGGTGCGCTCATCGCGGGCACGGTCGCGGTCCTGGTCGCGCTCGTCGCCAACGGGTTCGTCGCGGCGCTGGTGGTGCTGGCCGTGGTCGTCGGCATCATGCAGATCGAGAGCCACGTGCTGCAGCCGTGGCTGCTGGGCCGTGCGGTGAAGCTGCACCCGCTGGCCGTGGTGTTGGCCATCGGCGTGGGTTTGATCGCGGCGGGCATCGCCGGGGCCCTGCTGTCGGTGCCGCTGCTCGCGGTGCTCAACGCGGGTGTCCGGTCGCTGGTCTCCGAGGAGGCCGACATCGATCCGGACGACGTCCCGGTCCTCGACGACGAGGGTTCGATCCCCGGCACCGAGGAGCCGGACGCGGAGTCGAAGTCCGACGCGGAGTCGAGCAGGCCATGACCGGGCGGGTGCGGCTGCCCGGAGAGCGCTACCGCGGCCCGGACCGTCCCGAGCCGAAGGACCCGGCGGCGCCGCTGTGGCGCTCGGCTGTGCTGCTGCGGATCATCACCTTCTTCTTCGCCGCGGGTGTGGTGTTCAACCACCGCGACGAGTACGCCGACACCACGCTCGGCTGGGTGACCGTCGGCGTGATGGCGGTCTGGACGGCGGTGACGTCGGTCTACTACCTGCGCGAGAACAGCCGGGCCGTCTGGTTCATCCTGCTCGACCTGGCGATCTGCTGCGGGACGATGACCATGTCCCGGCTTGTGCTGACCCATGAGCAGCTGACCGAGCTGGCCGTGCCGCTCGTCCCGACGGTGTGGGTGACCGCGGTCGTCGCCGTGGGCGCGGTGCGCGCGGGGCTGACCGGTGGGACCGCGTTCGGGCTGGTCGTGGCCCTGTTCAACTACGGCGTGCGCGGCTACGTCGACACCGACCTGACCCGCGACATGGTGCTGCTGGTCGGCATCGGCGGGGTCCTCGGGCTGGCCGCGACCACGTCGCGGCAGTCAGCCGAGCGGCTGGCCAAGGCGCTGCGCGTCGAGGCGGCAACGGCCGAGCGGGAGCGACTGGCCCGCACGATCCACGACAGCGTGCTGCAGGTACTGGCCCGCGTCGGCAAGCGTGGCCGCGAACTCGGCGGCGAGGCAGCTGAGCTGGCCGCGATGGCGGGCAGGCAGGAGGTGGCGCTGCGCGCGCTGGTCTCCGCGGCGCCGCTGGAGTCGACCGAGGACGGCGCGGCCGACCTGCGGCCGCGGCTGCAGGTGCTGGCCACCGACCGGTTCCAGGTGTCGGTGCCCGCCACCCCGGTCATGGTCACCGAGCCCGCCGCGGTCGAGCTGGCCTACCTGGTGCAGGAGGCGTTGCAGAACGTCGACCGGCACGCGGGTGCCGGGGCGAAGGCGTGGGTGCTGCTGGAGGACCTTGGCGACGAGGTCGTGCTGAGCATCCGCGACGACGGTGTCGGCATCCCGGCGGGCCGGATCACCGCGGCGGAGGACGAGGGCCGAATGGGTATCGCCCGGTCGATCCGCGGTCGGGTCAGCGACCTGGGCGGAATCATCACGCTGGAGACCGCGCCGGACTCGGGCACCGAATGGGAGATCCGCGTGCCCAGCGTGAACACAGCCAAGGGAGCCAAGTGACCGAACACCCGATCTCGGTGATGGTCGTCGACGACCACCCGATCTGGCGCGACGGTGTGGCCCGCGACCTCGCCGAGCGCGGGTTCGACGTGCGCGCGACCGCCGGTGACGCGGCGGCGGCGGTGCGCATCGCGCGGGCGGTGCGGCCGGACGTGGTGCTGATGGACCTCAACCTGGGCGAGGAGTCCGGGGTGGAGGCCACTCGAAAGATCACTGGGGAGTTGGCGGGGACGCGGGTGTTAGTGCTGTCGGCCAGCGGTGAGCACAACGACGTGCTGGAGGCCGTCAAGGCGGGTGCGTCGGGCTACCTGGTGAAGTCGGCGTCGGCGGAGGAACTGGTCGCGGCGGTGCGGCGCACGTCGGCGGGGGACGCGGTGTTCACCGCGGGCCTGGCCGGGCTGGTGCTCGGCGAGTACCGGCGGATGGCGTCGGGCCCGGAGGACGACGCGCCGAAGCTGACCGAGCGGGAGACCGAGGTGCTGCGGCTGGTCGCCAAGGGGCTGACCGCCAAGCAGATCGCCGACCGGCTCGTCCTGTCTCACCGGACGGTGGAGAACCACGTGCAGTCGACCTTGCGGAAGCTGCAGCTGCACAATCGCGTCGAACTGGCGAGATACGCCATAGAACACGGCCTCGACCAGGACCAGGACTGATCGGCAGGACTCATACAAACGGGAGCGGCCAGCGGTATTCCCCATCGGCGGAATCAAGCCACACGAACTGGACCACCTGTGTCGCCGTGATGCCGAACCGGCTCAGCGAAAGCCCGCCAAGATCCGCCGCGAGCTGGGCGGTCACCTCGACGGTGTCCCAGATCCGCCGAGATCGGTACTGGACCACGTGCCGATAGCCATCAGCGTCAGGGCGCAACGACACCTCCGCGCGAGCTCCGTCCGATGTCACCAAGGTCGCGGTGCCGTCCACGGCGTAGAACGATTCCGCGCCAGTCAGTTGCAACTGGAGCAGGAACATGAACTGATCGTCGGCGATCAAGGCTGCTGGATCGAGCGCGGTGCGACCGTGGAACACCCGCGCCCCTCGGTGACTCGGGGGTGTCTGATGGGACCTCAGCGGGTTGTCGACTGAGGTTCGCGACCACATGAAATGGCCGCCCAGCGCGACGAAACGCCCGACCAACTCGGAGGCTCCCGCCTGCCGTGAAAGCACACTGACAGCGCCGGTCGACAGCTCGCCGCGGAGGTTGGCGATGATCTTGCCGTTGTCGGCGAGCTGGTCGATCCAGGCCTTCGGAATGTCGGCGACGGCGGCGGTGGCGATGATCCGATCAAACGGCCCGTATTCGGCCGCGCCGAGGGCTCCGTCGCCGACCAAGAGCACAGGTTGGTAACCGACTTCCGACAACCGGCCGCGCGCGAGTTCCACCAGATTCGCGTCCAGATCGATGGTGACCACGTTGTCGGCCTCCAGTCGGTGACACAGGAGCGCGGCGTTGTAGCCAGTTCCGGTGCCGATCTCCAAGACCCGATGGCCTTCGCGGACGTCCAGCGACTCAAGCATCCTCGCCATGAGTCCGGGACCCGTCGATGAACTGGTCGGGATCTGGAACGGCAAGCCGTCGACGGTGGCGAGACCATCCGGATGGGGCTTGGTCTGCGTTGTCAATGGTTTGTCCGAGTAGGCCTCGGCCAACCATTGCTCCTTGCTGCCGTCGGACGAGTATTCCGGGCCGTCCGTCGTCAACCGAAAACGTGGCACGAACCTGTGACGCGGAGTCTCGGCGAACGCGTCGAACCATCGCGGATCAACGATGTCGCCTGCGTCCCTTAGCCGGTGCGTGAGAGATCTCGCCAGGTCTGCCCAATCACGATCCGTCATACCTGCTGACCTCCGACGAGCAAGTCCGCGAGCGCCGCCGCCATCGGCAACCCGGTCGCTTCTTCCAGCCACAGCCATTGGCCAGCCGGGTTGCACTCGAGGAAGACCCACTCGCCCGTTGGCTTCACGACGAAGTCGAACGCACCGTACGCGAGCCCGAGGGTATCGAGATACCGCACCATGCCCGCTCGCACATCGTCTGGCACGGAGCCTGGCGAATAGGTCAACGCACCGTAGTCGGACCTCCAATCGATGTGACCTGACTCGCTGGACGCGTGGATAGTCACGGCGAACGGCGTTCTTCCGACCATCGTCACTCGAACCTCGTACTCCTTCGGAACCCATGCCTGAAACAGATGGGCGGTCACGGCGAGTTCAGCGGGGTCGATTCCAGCCGGGTCAACCGGCGTGGTGAACGTGATACGAACCTCCCCGTTCTCCGAATGCACGATCGGCGACAGCGCCTTGCACACAATCGGTCCGCTCTGCGCGGCGGCGAAGTCGATCACCGCTCCCAGGTCGTTGGTTACCAGGGTGGCAGGCGTCAGGAGACCGGACCTGCTCGCGATCTTCAGCTGCAGGGGCTTGTAGTCAGCAACCGACGCCCGGATCGGATCATTGACCCACAGCACGTCCATGGCCGCGAGCAGACCGCCCAGACCATGGCGCGCTTCCTCTCCCGCGAAGACCCGATCCGCGTCGGAGAGGTCTTCCGGAAAGCTGAACCCGCTCGGCCTGCGATAGTAGATCGACTGGATGTCGGACAGGGCAACGCACTCAGTCGGGGTCCTCAGCTCACCTCGCCAACCGCCCGTGCAGGTTTCGCCGCGCAAGGTCAACGACTTCGGGAAGTCCCCGAGGTCCATCCTCATGAACGGCGCCGACAGCTCCGCGAGTTTCGTGGCGACAGCGCCTGCGTTTCGTGATCACCGAGGACGCGTTGCGGGCGAACCTCGGCGAGCCGGAGATCATGCGCGATCAGTTGCGACACCTGCTCGGCCTGCTTCGGACCAACCGCGATCTCACGGTGCGCGTGTTGCCCAACGACGTCGCGGGCAACCCGGCACGCGGGCGCGGATTCTGGATCTTCGGCTTCGACAGTCGGGGCCTGTCAGTCGGATATTCGGAGTCCGCCTACGGGCCGTCGAGCTACTACGATGACGAGGGCGACACTGCGGCCATGCGACGGGCGTTCTACCGAATCTGGGAACTGGCCCTCAGCAAGCGCGAGTCGCGACGGCTGATGGACAGCATCCTGAAGGAGTAAGACGGTATGTCGTTTCCTGCTCGGGAGCGCGGATGGATCAAGAGCTCGCGCAGTAGCGGGAATGGTGCTGCCTGCGTTGAGGTTCGACTGACAGATGCCAGTGTCGGCGTCCGGGACTCCAAGAACGTCACTGGTCCGCGCCTCGCGCTGCCGCCGTCGTCTTGGACGCGGTTCCTGCACGAGGTCCGCTGACCGCGCTACCTTGGTGTTTGTGAGCGAAGCCCCTGCCGCAGGCCCCATCAGTCCCCGCGAGCTGCGGGTGTCCGACGCCGAGCGCGGCCACGTGGTCACCATCCTGCAGCGCGCCATCGGGCTCGGGCTGATCAACCTCGACGAGTTCACCACCCGGATGGACATCGCCCTGGCCTCCCGCACCCGCGGTGAGCTGAACGGGGTGCTGGTCGACCTGCCCGGCGTGGTCCACCCGGACTCGGGGGTCGCGCCGGTCAAGCCGGTGGAGTTCCGGTCGACGATGTCGTCGGTGAAGCGCGACGGCCCGTGGGTGGTCCCGCAGGACATCATGGTCCGCAACCGGATGGGCAGCACCGAGCTGGACTTCACCGAGGCGGTGATCCGGTTCCCGGAGATCCACGTCGAGGTCGACGTGGCGGGCGGGTCCGTCGAGCTGCTGATGCCGGAGCGGGCAACGGTCGACGCCCACGGGGTGAACGTCGTCGCGGGCAGTGTCGAGGACAAGGTCAGCGGCGCGCCCCGCGGGTCGGGGCCGCACTTCGTGGTGACCGGGTCGGTGCGGGCCGGGCAGCTGACCATCCGCAGGCCCACGTACGTGCGCATCGGGTCGCTGACCCTCCGCAGGCCGTGGAAGATCAGCTGGGACGCGTAGGTCTCAGACAAGCTGTGAAGGTCCACTAACAAAGCAGTGCAGAAAGTCCAGATGGACTTCACAGCGGCTCGGCAGCAGACTCCGCGCGGGGAGGACAGCCCGCACCAACGGAGGAACCCTTGAAGGCTCTGGTCAAAGTCGCCCCGGGCCCCGGCCTCGAACTGGTCGAGGTCCCGGACCCGACACCCGGTCCGGGCGATGTCCTGCTGCGCGTGCTGCGCACCGGCATCTGCGGGACCGACCTGCACATCGACGCCTGGGACGAGTGGGCGGCCAAGACGATCAAGGCGCCGCTGACCCTCGGCCACGAGTTCGTCGGCGAGGTCGTCGAGATCGGCGCCGCGGTCACCAAGGTCAAGGTCGGCGACCTGGTCAGCGGCGAGGGCCACCTGGTGTGCGGCACGTGCCGCAACTGCCGGGCGGGCCGCCGCCACCTGTGTGCCAACACCGTCGGCCTCGGCGTGCACACCGACGGCGCGTTCGCCGAGTACGCCGTGCTGCCCGAGTCCAACGCGTGGGTGCACAACCACCAGGTCGACCTGGACGTGGCCGCGATCTTCGACCCGTTCGGCAACGCCGTGCACACCGCGCTGTCGTTCCCGGTCCTCGGCGAGGACGTGCTGATCACCGGCGCGGGCCCGATCGGGCTGATGGCCGCCGCGGTCGCCAAGCACGCGGGCGCCCGGCACGTGGTGATCACCGACATCAGCGAGGCCCGGCTGGAGCTGGCCCGCAAGCTCGGCGTCAACGTCGCGCTCGACGTCAGCCAGACCCCGGTGTCGGCGGTCTACGGCGAGCTGAACATGAAGGAGGGCTTCGACGTCGGCATGGAGATGTCCGGCCAGCCCTCCGCGCTGCGCGAGATGATCGGCAACATGACCCACGGCGGCCGCATCGCCATGCTGGGCCTGCCCGCCAAGGAGATCGCGATCGACTGGAGCGCGGTCGTGCTCAAGATGATCACGATCAAGGGCATCTACGGCCGTGAGATGTTCGAGACCTGGTACGCGATGTCCGTGCTGCTGCAGGCCGGACTCGACTTGTCCCCGGTGATCACCCACCGGTTCCACCACACCGACCACCAGACCGCCTTCGCCACCGCCCGCGGCGGCAACTGCGGCAAGGTCATCATGGATTGGGAGAGCTGAGATGTTCGGCGCGATGCGCGAGAACCTGCGGACCGGTCTGGACGAGATCCGGGCGGCGGGGCTCTACAAGGCGGAACGGGTGATCACCACCCCGCAGCAGGCCGCGGTCCAGGTCAACGGATCCGACCCGGTGCTGAACTTCTGCGCGAACAACTACCTCGGCCTGGCCGACCACCCGACGCTGATCAAGTCCGCCCAGGCCGCGCTGGACACGTGGGGCTTCGGGATGGCGTCGGTGCGGTTCATCTGCGGCACGCAGGCCCCGCACAAGGAGTTGGAGGAGCGGCTGTCGCGGTTCCTCGGCACCGAGGACACCATCCTCTACAGCTCCTGCTTCGACGCCAACGGCGGTCTGTTCGAGACCCTGCTGACCGACCAGGACGTGGTGATCTCCGACGAGCTCAACCACGCGTCGATCATCGACGGCATCCGGCTGTGCAAGGCGCAGCGCGCCCGGTACAAGAACCGGGACATGGCCGACCTGGAGGCCAAGCTCCAGGAGGCGGCGGGCGCACGGTACCGGCTGATCGCCACCGATGGCGTGTTCTCGATGGACGGCTACCTCGCGCCGCTCGACGAGATCTGCGCGCTGGCCGAGAAGTACGACGCGCTGGTCATGGTCGACGACTCGCACGCCGTCGGCTTCATGGGCGCCACCGGCCGCGGCACGCCTGAGCACTTCGGCGTCGGCGACAAGATCGACATCTACACCGGCACGCTGGGCAAGGCGCTGGGCGGCGCGAGCGGCGGTTACGTCTCCGGGCACGCCGAGATCATCGAGATGCTGCGCCAGCGCTCCCGCCCGTACCTGTTCTCCAACTCGCTGGCCCCGTCGATCACCGCGGCCGCCATCGCCACGCTCGAACTGCTCGACTCGTCGGCCGAGCTGCTGACCAGGCTGCGGGAGAACAGCGCGCTGTTCCGTTCGCGGATGACCGAGGCGGGTTTCGACCTGCTGCCCGGCGAGCACCCGATCATCCCGGTGATGATCGGCGACGCGGCCGAGGCGGCCCGGCTGGCCGACCTGCTGCTCGACGAGGGCGTCTACGTCATCGGGTTCTCCTACCCGGTGGTCCCGCACGGCAAGGCCCGCATCCGCACGCAGATGTCGGCGGCGCACTCGACCAACGACGTCAACCGCGCGGTCGACGCGTTCATCGCGGCTAGGGCGAAGATGTAGAACGGCGTTCGACGAGGAACTCCACGAACTCGGCGAGCAACTCGACCCGGCGGTCCTCGGCCGCCGGGTCGGGCGCGAGTTCGCGGCGGATCGTCTCGCCGTCGAAGGTGTGTTCCAGGGTGTTGACCAGCAGCGCGAACTCGTCGTCGGCGAACATCTCCGCGCCGAGGACGCGCCGGGCGACCACGATGATCTGGTCGAGGAACCGCTTGGTGGTGTCCGCCAGCCGCTTCCGCAGCTCGTGGTCCGTGCGGGCGGCGACCATCAGCTCGAACCACACCACGTTGTCGATCGCCCGGTGCCGCTCGCGGAGCAGGTGGATCGCTTCGAGCACCGTGAGCGACTCCTTGATCCGCTCCTCGACGCTGGCGAAGTGCCGGGCGGCGACCTCGGCCGCGGCGGCGACCATCAGGTCCTGCCGCGAGTCGAAGTGCCGGAACAGACCACCGCGCGAGACCCCGGAGCGCTCGCAGATCGTGCCGAGCGAGGCCTTGGCGTAGCCGGACTCGGCGATGGTGGCGATGGTCGCGTCGACCAGGAGACCGATGGTGGTCTCCCGGCGTTCCTGCTGGGTGCGGCGCGGTGTGCTCACGAACCCGCGACAGCCGCCCGCCGGGTGGCCGGGTCGACCGTGCCGCGCGGCTCGCCCGCGCGCAGGAACCGGCCGGTGCGCCGCCGGGCGAAGGCCGGGTCGAACTCGCCCGCGCCGAACACCCGGTTGCCCGCGACGAGCGTCGCGGTGACGGCGCGGTCGTTGCGGTTCACCATGCGGCTGAGGTTACCGAAGACCTCGACCGGGGCCTCGCTGTGCTGATCGACGGTCTCGTCGAGCCCGGCCGGGTCGACCACGACCAGGTCGGCCCGGTCGCCTTCGCGGATGGTGCCCGCGTCGATGCCGTACCAGGCGCCGAGTTCGCCGGTGAGCCGGTGCACGGCGCGCTCGACGGTCATGAACCCGGTGGTGTGCGCGCGGCGCAGCATGCGGAGCGGGAAGTTGTAGAACGCCATGTTGCGCAGGTGCGCGCCCGCGTCGGAGAAGCCCATCTGCACTTCGGGCAGCGAGCTGAGCTTGTCGAGCACCTTGGGCCGATGGTTGGAGATCGTCGTGTACCAGCGGACTTTCGTGCCGTGCTCGACGACCAGGTCGAGGAAGGCGTCGACCGGGTGCAGGCCGCGCTCGTCGCCGACCTGGCCGAACGTCTTGCCGACGACGGACTCGTCCGGGCAGGCCAGGATGTGCGCGTCGTAGAAGTCGCGGTTCCACACCCGCGGGGTCCACTTGCGGTCGTACTCGCGGCGGAACTCGCGCCGGTAGGCCTCGTCGCGCATCAGTTCGTTGCGGGCCTCGTCCTTGAGGTGCAGCGCGGCGGCGCCGGAGCTGAGTTCCTCGAACACGACCAGGTCGATGCCGTCGGCGAAGATGTCGAACGGGACCGGCAGGTGCTGCCAGCGGAAGTCGCCGCGGCCTAGCTTGTTGGTCGCCCGGGCGATCGGGCCCATGATCCGGCACAGCGCCGGGTTGGACTTGACGTCCGCCGCGGTCAGGAAGCTGGTCTTCAGCGGCTTGCGGCCGAACCCGGTGGACGCGGCGAGGTACGGCACCAGGCTCGTCGGGGTGGTCAGGTTCGGGATCGACTGCAGCACGCGGCCCGCGCTGCGAAGGATCTTGTGCAACGCGCGGTACTCGGACCAGCGCGCGTAGGTCGACGGCAGCGTCCTTGAGCGGTAGCGGTCACCGTCGAGTTTGTCCCAGGGGTTGCGCATCTCCGACAGACCGACGAACCCGGCCGCCAGCGCGTCGCGCAGCAGCTCCTGCATCCGGTCCAGCTCGGCGGCGCTCGGGTTGACCTTGCGGTCGGTCGACCGGTCGAGCCCCATGACGGCGGCCCGCAGGTCGGAGTGGCCGAGGAACGCGGTCACGTTCGGGCCAAGCGGCAGCGACTCCAGCGCGGTCACGTACTCGGCGGCGGTCGACCAGGTCTTGTGCTCGGTCAGCGCGCCGACGACGTACTCGTGCGGGATCGCCTCGACCCGGCTGAACAGGTCGGCGGCGTCGAGCGGGTCGACGTGCACGGTGCCGAGCGAGCACGATCCGAAGAGGACAGTCGTGACGCCGTGCCGCACCGACTCGGTGAGACCGGGGGCCAGGAGCACCTCGGCGTCGTAGTGGGTGTGGATGTCGATGAACCCCGGCATGACCCATTTGCCGTCGGCGTCGATGACCTGGGCACCCGCGGTGTCCAGCGGCGTCTCGGACACCGCCGCCACGCGTCCGTCCCGGATGCCCAGATCCCTGATGGCCGACGGCGCGCCCGTCCCGTCGAACCAGCGGCCACGGCGAATTACGGTGTCCCAGGTCATGCACACATAGAAACCGATCGGTCTCAAAGTTGTCAATGGGCCGTTCCGGCTACCGTGACGCCATGACTGAGGGGACCGACTGGCTCGACCGACTCACCGAGGACGACCCACCGATCGACGCGCGGCGCGGCCGCAAGCGGATGACCGTGATCGCGATCGTCGCGGCCGTATTCGCTGTCGGCGGGTTCACAGTCGGACTGCTGATCACCCCGCCGCTACCAGAGTGCGTCCCATTGACCGCCGATCAGTACCAACACCTCAAGGACCAGGCCGCGGACGCCCCACCGGGCGCCGAACACCTCCTGGTGCTCACCAACGGCGGACTTTGCGGATCCAAGTGATCACCGCAGGCGAACGCGGAATACGGATCGCCGATGGCGCGATGACGTGCACTGTTCTAAAATCGCACACATGCGCCTCCTGGACAGCGCGGCCATAGGCCATCGCATCGCGCTTGCTCGCACACGCTCGGGCCTCACCCAATCCCAGTTGGCCGCAGAGATCAACATCGACCGTTCCGCTCTTGCGAAGATCGAGAGCGGGACACGTCGCGTCTCGGCCCTGGAACTAGCTCAAGTCGCGAACATAGTGGGGGAGCGTGTCGAGTGGTTCGTGACGGAACCGCCAAGCGCGATCGTGTCTTACCGGAACACGCAGGAGCCTGGCGCGCCAGATGCGCTCATCGATCGCACCCTTGAACGCGTGGCAAGGAACGTCGAGTTCGTTCTTGACCATGATTCCGAACTGACGATGCCGGACCTGGCTCCCCTTACTCGGCCGCGTTCGAGCGCGGATGTCGAAGCCCAAGCAGAGGAGACCCGGGGTCTCTTGGGCCTTGATCGCACGGAACCTTTCGTCGACATGTCGCGACAGTTGAGCAGGATAGGCTTGTTGACCTTCGTATTCGACCTCGGAAACGAGGTCGCGGATGCCGCATCACTATTGCTCGAACGCGGCGGGATCGCGATCGTCAACGGCAATCTCAAGGTCGGCCGTCGGCGACTGGCGCTCGCCCATGAGCTAGGACACTTCATATTTGCAGATGAGTACACCGTGGACTGGCGAGTCGATGAACGAAACGTTGAGGTGTGGGAAGCGCGTCTCGACAGATTCGCCCGAGCGGTACTTCTGCCCACCAAGGGCGTAACCGAGCAGTGGCGCCAATTGATAACACAAGACGGAGTGCGCACTGCGGCGGTGAAGATCGCCAGTCGCTTCCAAGTGGACATGTCAACACTATCGCGCCGATTGAGCGAGCTAAGCCTTGTCGACGGCAACGGTGCCGGATTCATTCGTTCCGTCCGAACAACAAGGGCCGACATCGTTGACTTCGATTTGGTTCCGCGTGACGAACTTCGACCAGTGACCCTCGCGAAGGCCTACGAGGCCGCTGTCCTTCGGATGTTCCGCAACGAAACAGTGTCGCCTGCGCGGGCAACCGACCTGCTGTTCGACAGTTGGGAAGAGAACGAACTGCCAGAACTGCCCAGACTTCCCGAGAACGCCATCTGGAAGTTCGTCGGCTGACTATGCCCAAGCCCGTCATCTTCGACACCGGTCCATTGACTCATTTCGCGCGCGCCCAATGGCTGGGCACACTCAAGGCCGTGGTCGGTGAACGCAGAGCCCTGATTCCAGATGTAGTCGTAGAAGAGCTGGAGGTGGGTGCGGTTCGAGATAGTCGAATACAAGCCGTGCTCGACGCCGAGTGGATCGAGCATATAGAACTACGCACCGCCGAAGAGCTCCAAGCATACGCGAAATTCGAACGTCTCCTTGTGTACCGCAACCGAAATCGAGGCGAAGCCGGTGCGCTCGCGCTGGCGGAGACGATGGGCGGAAACGTCGTGGTGGATGATGGCGCCGGACGTAAGGCGGCTGAAAAGAACGGCATCGAATACACCCCCACGTTGCGTTTGCTCTGCGATGCGATCCGGACTGGCCTACTCACCGTACCGCTGGTTTCAGCGCTTGCGGACGACCTCATAATCAGTAGTTATCGACTTCCTTTCACCGGCGGCGGGTTCGAGAAATGGGCTCACGAGAACAACTTGATCTCGTGATCGATCCCCGGCGGCTGCGGGTGCTGCGGGCACTGGCCGACCACGGCACGGTGACCGCGGCCGGGCAGGCGCTGCACCTCACCCCGTCCGCGGTGTCACAGCAGCTCGCGGCGCTGGAGAGCGAGGTCGGCCAAGAACTGCTGCACCGCAAAGGCAGGCGAGTATGGCTGACGGCGGCAGGTGAACTGCTGGTCGAACACGCCACCGCGGTGATCGCCGAGTTGGACCGCGCCGAGGCGCGGCTGGCCGAGTTCGCCGCGGGCCGGGTCGGGCGGGTGCGGGTAGCCGCCTTCGCCTCCGCGATCACGCAGGTCGTGGCGCCCGCGCTGGCGATCATGCGGGAGACGTCGCCCGGGGTGACCGTGCTGGTGCACGACGCCGAGCGCAGTCTGCCGATGCTGCTCGACGGGGAGATCGACCTGGCGATCACCGTGCAGTACCAGCCGCGCGAGCACGACCAGCGGATCATCCACACCCCGCTCTACGCCGAGCCGTTCGACGCGGTGCTGCCGCCGGGCCACCGCCTCGCCGACGCCGCCGAGGTCGACCTGGCCGACCTCGCCGAGGACGACTGGGTGGCGCCACTGCCCGGCAACCCGTGCCGGGACGTGCTGGTGCAGGCGTGCGAGGCGGCCGGGTTCACCCCGCGCATCGCGCACACCTCGGACGACTTCCACGCCGAGGCGGCGCTGGTCGCCGCGGGCGGCGGCGTCGCGCTGATCCCGCGCACCGCCCTGCGCGGGGTGGACCGGGTGCATCCGGTCACCGAGCCGCCGACCCGGCGAGTGTTCGCCGCGGTCCGGCGCGGCCGGGAGACGCATCCGCTGATCGTCGCGGTGCTCGCCGCGTTGCGGACCGCGATTACTCAGTCATGTTAATATTTACTCATGCAGGTAACCGTCACCGAGGCCGCCCGCCGCACGCAGATCGTCGCGGCCGCGATCGAGGTCATCGCCGAACTCGGGTACGCCAAGACCTCCTACGCACGGATCGTTGAACACGCGGGCCTGAGCAGCACCCGGCTGATCTCGTACCACTTCCGGGACAAGGACGACCTGATGATGGCGGTGCTCGTCACCGCGCTCGGGTCGGCCGACGAGGTGCTTGAGGCCCGGATCGCCGACGAGACCGACCGCGTCGGCCTGCTGCGCGCCTACATCGGGACCCGGGTGGACCTGCTGCGCACCCACCCGCGTGAGCTGCGCGCCATCGCCGAGGTGGCAGAGCACCAACGCGGCTTCGCGCCGGTCCTGCGGGACTTCCGGGTCGGCAGGCTGGAGCGGCAGCTCCGCCAGGGCCAGCGCGAGGGCGTCTTCGGCGAGTTCGACCCGGCGGTCATGGCCGCCGCCATCTCCAGCGCGGTCGACGGCGCCGACCGGTCGGGCATCGACCTCGCCGAGTACGGCGCCGGTCTGACCGACTTGTTCATTCGGGCTTGCACCTGACGTGACGTCAGGTCCTACCGTCGCTGACATGAGCGAGCGGCGGTGGACGGTCGGGGAACTGGCCAGGGCGAGCGGGCTGACGGTGCGGACACTGCACCACTACGACCGGATCGGCCTGGTCACCCCCAGCGAGCGGACCCACGCCGGGCACCGCAGGTACACCGAGGCGGACATCCGCCTGCTGTACCGGGTGCGGGCGCTGCGGTCGATCGGGGTCGGGCTGGACGCGATCGCGGACACCCTGGCCCGCGGCGACCGCGAGACCCTGCGGTCGGTGCTGACCGACCAGCTCGACCACCTCGACGCGCAGGTCCGGCGGATGTCCGACCTGCGGGTCCAGGTGCGCGGCTTGCTCGAGCGGATGAACACCGAAGCCGAACCCGGCGAGGTGCTGGCGATCCTGGAGACGATGACGATGATCGAGAGCTACTACACCCCCGACCAGCTCGACTACCTGGCCAAACGCCGCGAGGAACTGGGCGAGGAGGTGATCAAGGACGCCGAGCGGGAGTGGCCGGAGCTGATCGCGGCGATGTCGGCCCACCAGGCGGCGGGCACCCCGGTCGACGATCCGGACGTGCAGCGGCTCACCGAGCGCTGGTTCGGCCTGATCGAGGCGTTCACCGGCGGGGACGCGGGGATCCGCGAGTCGCTGGGCAACCTGTGGAAGAACGAGGGCGACAAGCTCAACCAGCAGTTCGACACGGGCATGAACCCCGGCCTGATGGAGTACGTGTCCCGCGCGAACGAGGTACGGACACAGTCCTGAGCAGGCTCAGCCCTGAGCGCGGTTCTCACCACGACGCGGCAGGCCTGACGAGGCCTCGCGGGCGCCTTCGTGGTCGAGCACTGCCTCAGCCCTGAGCGCCCTTCCTGGTCACCGACTCGGCGGCCTGGGCGATGGCCTCGCGGGTGGCGTCGGGGAGGGTGGCGCCCGCGGCGAGCCGGGCGGCCAAGGTGCCGGTGAACGCGTCACCGGCGCCGGTCGTGTCGACGGCATCGACCTGGGGAGCCGGGATGTGCTCGGTGCCGTCGTCGGTGATCACCAGCGCGCCGCGCGCGCCGAGGGTGATGACGGTGGAGCGGGGGCCGTCGCCATGGGAGTAGTCGGCGAGGACCTTGGCCTCGTGCTCGTTGACGACCAAGGGGTCCAGCGCGGCGATCGTCGCGGCGGACAGCTCGGCGACCGGGGACAGGTTGACCACCGGCCGCACGCCGTCGCGCACGGCGAGGGCCACGGCGTGCTCGACCACGGGGATCGGCACCTCCAGTGAGGCGACCAGGACGGCTGCGTCGCCGAGGTCCACATCGGCCTTCGTGAGCCGGGCGTTGGCGCCGGGGGACACGATGATCGAGTTCTCGCCGTCGGGGGTTACGGCGATGAACGCCAGTCCGGTCGGGGTCGGCACTCGGGTGACTCTCGCGGTGTCGACCCCGGCCGCCGTCAGCGATTCCAGCAGCGACGCGCCGTACTCGTCCTGGCCGACGGCGGCGATCAACGCCACGCGCGCACCCGCGCGGGCGGCGGCCACGGCGGTGTTCGCACCCTTCCCACCAGGCATGATCCGGGTGTCGGAGCCCAACACCGTCTCGCCTGCCGCGGGCCTGTGGGCCACCTCGACGACGAGGTCGGCGTTGGCCGAGCCGAGCACAACTACGTCCACTTGATCAACCCCCAAAGGTTTGGTCGGATCCGAACGTGCGCAAGTGTGAACGATTCCGTAGTGGAATGGATCCGGAGTGCGACACTATGCGTCGACTGTTTTCGTACTCCTCGGGCGAATCACCGGCGGGTGCGTGGCGGTTACCCCGGCCTCAGGCCGGTTTCGCGTCACCGGTGCCGGTCGTGTAGCCCCCCGAGCGATCGACACCGGTGACGCGGTCTACTCGGCCCGGCTCAGTTCCCGCGGCCGCTCCACCTCCGAGAGCCCGGCCCGCTCCTGCAGTCGACGCAGCCCGGCGGGCGCCCACCACGCGGCGTCGCCGAAGAGCCGGAGCACGGCCGGGACCAGCAGCATCCGCACGACGGTCGCGTCGATGACCAGCGCGACGATCATGCCGACGCCGAGGAACCGCATGCTCGCCAGCCCGGACAGCCCGAACGCCCCGGTGACCACACAGAGCAGGACAGCCGCCGCCGTGATCATCCGGCCGGTCCGCAGTAGACCGTCCCGGACAGCCTCCGCGGTCGACGCGCCCTCGTGTCGCGCCTCGACCATCCGGGAGAGCAGGAACGTCTCGTAGTCGGTCGACAAGCCGAAGACCAGCGCGACGATCAGCACCATCAGCCCGGCCTGCACCGGCTGCGGGGTCACCCCGAACAGCGCGGCGCCGTGGCCGTCCTGGAAGACGTAGACGAGGACGCCGAAGGTGGCCGACAGGCTTAGCGCGCTCATCACCACGGCCTTGACCGGCAGCAGCACCGAGCCGAACGCCAGGAACATCAGCACCAGCGTGGCCAGGACGAGTACCGCGATCATCCATGGAATCCGGTCGACGATGGACTCGATGGTGTCGGCGATCTCCGCCGGATAGCCGCCGACGAGCACCTCGGCCCGCGACGGCACCGCCCGCAGTCCCTCGATGATCGACGCGGACCGCTCGGTGTTCGCCTCGCCCGCCAGCGACACGGTCAGCAGCACATCGCCATCGCGCACCCCGCTGAGCTGGACCCCCTGCACCCCGTCGACCTTGTGCGCGTCATCGATGAACCGCTGCTGGGCCTCGGTGTCCGCGCCCCGGAGAATGATCTTGGCTTGGTTGCCGACAGCGGCAGGGAACGTCGCCGCGATCGCCTCGGCCGTCGTCCGGCTCGGGTCGCCGGGCGGCAGCTGCTTCTCGTCGGCGCCGCCGAAGCGCACGCCGCCCAGGGGAAGCGCGAGCACGATCAGCGCCGCCACGATCGGACCGGCGACGAGCACCGGGCGCCTCATCACGGTGTCGGCGATGCGCGCGAGCGGCAGGGCGCGGCGCTGCCGGTGCCTGCCACGCAACGGGATCTCCACCCGCGGCCCGGCGATGGCGAGCAGCGCGGGCAGCAGCGTCAGCGACATGACGGCGGCGATCGCGACCGCGGCCATTCCGCCGTAGGCCATCGAGCGCAGGTAGTCCATAGGGAACACGAGCAGCCCGGACAGGGCGATCACCAGCAGCGTCGCCGAGAACGCGACCGTCCGCCCCGCGGTGGCCACCGTCCTGGCGACCGCGATGCGGGTCGGCGCGCCCGCGGTGACCTCTTCGCGGAACCGGCCGACCAGGAACAGCCCGTAGTCGATCGCCATGCCCAGGCCGAGCAGGACGGCCACGTTCACCGCGAAGGCGTTGACCTCGAACAACGCCGTCAGCGCCCGCAACACACCGAGCCCGCCGAGGATCGACAGGGCGCCGACCAGCACCGGCATCGACGCGGCCAGCACGCTGCCGAAGATCACCACGAGCAGGATCAACGTCAGGGGAAGGGACACGGCCTCGGCGACGGCCAGGTCACTGGCCGACCGCTCGTTCATCGCGACCTCGGTCGGCACCGGCCCGCCGACCATGGTCGGCACCCCGTCGACCGGCAGCCGGTCCCTGATCGACTCGTACGCCGCGCGCCGGGTGTCGGCGTCGTCTCCCGCGAGGGTGATCAGTGCGAGGACCTGGTGGCGGTAGTCGTTCGCCAGCGACGGGTGTTTCGTGGACCAGTAGTCGACGGTGTCGGCGACCTTGTCCTTGGGCAGCTCGTTCAGCGAGCCGGTCACCCGCCGGGCGAAATCCGGATCGTCGATCGATCCGCGCGCGGTGTAGATGACCACGACGTCCGGCGCCCGCTGCCCGAACCGCCCGGTGACGGTGTCCTTGACCTGGACCGACTCGCTCGCCGGGTCGTCGAACCCGCCCTGACTGAGCTTCGCGAAGACACCGAGACCCCAGATCCCCGCGCCGAGCGCGGCCGCCAGTGTCACGGCGAGCACTGCCCACCGGCCGCGGTACACCGCCGCGCCCCACGCTGCGAGCATTCTGTCCCCCCGGAGAGCTACAGTCCGCTGATGGCTGCTGACCAAGGCCTGGAGACCGGATGACGCAGGCTACCCGCCGGGAACTCGCCCGCGCGGACACCGACAGAGAGATCCGCCGCACGGCGCGCGAGCTGCTGGTGCGCGACGGTCCGCGCGCGGTCTCGCTGCGGGCCATCGCCCGCGAACTCGGCGTGACGGCGCCCGCGCTGTACCGCTACTACTCGTCGCATTCGGACCTGCTCGAACAGCTCCGCGCCGACGTCTGCGCCGATCTGGCGGCCGAGCTCAGCCAGGCCCTGCCGGAAGACGACGCGCGCGCCCAAGTGCTCTCGGTGTGCCGGGTGTTCCGCCGATGGGCGCTGGCCCACCCGCAGGAGTTCGTGCTGGTCTTCGCCACGCCCGCCCGCGAGTCGACCAGTGACTCGTTCGCGGGCGTCTTCCTCGGCGTCGTCGGCCGGGTCCTGATGCCCGGCGCGGTCGAGACGCCGCAACAGCAGAAGATCCCCGCCGCGATCCGCGCCGACCTGGTCGCGTTCCTCGGCTCGATCGGCGAGCTCGGCGTATCGATCTCACTGGAGACCGCGTACGCGATGCTCCAGTTCTGGGCGCGGCTCTACGGACAGGTGGCGCTGGAGGTGTTCGGCCAGTTCCCGTTCCCGGTCCGCGACGCCGAACCCGTCTTCGAGGCCATGCTGCTGGACCTCGTCGACGAGTTCGGCCCCGTCTAGACCTCAGAGAACGATGTTGACCAGTCGGCCCGGGACGACGATGACCTTGCGCGGGGTGGCGCCGTCGATCGCGGCGGCGACCTTCTCCTCGGCCAGCGCGGCCGCCTTCACCGTCTCCTGGTCGGCGTCGGCCGCCACGGTCACCCGGCCGCGGACCTTGCCGTTGACCTGGATCGGGTACTCCACGGTGTCCTCGACCAGATAGCGCTCATCGGCGGTCGGGAACGGACCGTGGGCCAACGACTCGGTGTGACCCAGCTTCGCCCACAGCTCCTCGGCGATGTGCGGGCACAGCGGCGCCAGCAGCTGCGTCATCGCCTCGGCCACCATGCGGGGGGCGCCGTCGGCGAACTTCTTGGTGATGTGGTTGTTCAGCTCGATCAGCTTGGCGCCCGCGGTGTTGTAGCGCAGGTTCGCGTAGTCCTCGTGCACGCCCGCGATCGCCTTGTGCAGCGCGCGCAGCGTCTCCTCGTCGGGCTCGACGTCGCTGACGCGGACCTCGCCGGTCTCCTCGTCGACCACGCTGCGCCACAGCCGCTGCAGGAAGCGCTGCGCGCCGATGACGTCCTTGGTCGCCCACGGGCGCGACACGTCCATCGGGCCCATCGACATCTCGTACAGCCGGAAGGTGTCGGCGCCGTAGGTCTCGCACATCTCGTCTGGCGTGACCACGTTGCGCAGGCTCTTGCCCATCTTCCCGTACTCCTGCTTGACCTCTTGGTCATCGAAGAAGTACTTGCCGCCGCGCTCGACGACCTTGGCCGCGTCGACGTAGACGCCGCGCTCATCGACGTAGGCGTACGCCTGGATCATGCCCTGGTTGAACAGCCGCCGGTACGGCTCCTCGCCGCTGACGTGGCCGAGGTCGAACAGGACCTTCTGCCAGAACCGCGAGTACAGCAGGTGCAGCACCGCGTGCTCGACGCCGCCGATGTACAGGTCGACGCCGCCCGGATCCCCGTCGCTCTGCGGGCCCAGCCAGTACTGCTCGTTCTCCGGCTCGCAGAAGCGGTCGCTGTCGGTCGGGTCGACGTAGCGCAGCTGGTACCAGCACGAACCCGCCCAGTTGGGCATGGTGTTGGTGTCGCGGCGGTACTTCTTCTTGCCTTCGCCCAGGTCCAGCTCGACCTCGACCCACTCGTTCGCGCGCGACAGCGGCGGCGAGGGCTCGGTGTCGGCGTCCATCGGGTCGAACGTCTTGGGCGAGTAGTCCTCGACCTCGGGCAGCTCGATGGGCAGCATCGACTCGGGCAGCGCGATCGGCTGGCCGTCCTCGTCGTAGACGATCGGGAACGGCTCGCCCCAGTAGCGCTGGCGTGAGAACAGCCAGTCGCGCAGCTTGTACTGGATGGTGCCGCGGCCATGGCCGTGCTCCTGCAGCCAGGCGATGATCGTCGACTTGGCCTCGTCGATCTCCATGCCGTCCAGGAAGCCGCTGTTGATCGCCGGGCCCTCGCCGGTGAACGCCTCGCCGTCGAAGCCGTCGGTCGGCTGGACGGTGCGGATGATCGGCAGCTCGAACTTCGTGGCGAAGTCCCAGTCGCGCTGGTCCTGGCCGGGGACGGCCATGATCGCGCCGGTGCCGTAGCCCATCAGTACGTAGTCGGCGACGTAGACCGGGATGTCCCGACCGTCGACCGGGTTGACCGCGTGCGCGCCGGTGAAGACGCCGGTCTTCTCCTTGTTCTCCTGGCGGTCCAGGTCGGACTTGTTCGCCGCGACCCGCCGGTACTCGGCGACCGCGTCGACGTGCTCGGCGGTGGTGATCACGTCGACCAGCGCGTGCTCGGGGGCCAGCACCATGTAGGTCGCGCCGAACAGGGTGTCGGGGCGGGTGGTGAAGACCTCGATCTTGTGCTCGCCCACCGGGAAGCTCACCCTGGCGCCGTGCGACCGGCCGATCCAGTTGCGCTGCATCGCCTTGACCTTCTCCGGCCAGTCCAGGCGGTCCAGGTCGTCGATCAGGCGGTCGGAGTAGGCGGTGATCCGCATCATCCACTGGCGCAGGTTCTTGCGGAACACGGGGAAGTTGCCGCGCTCGCTGCGGCCGTCGGCGGTGACCTCTTCGTTGGCCACGACCGTGCCCAGGCCCGGCACCCAGTTGACCGGGGCGTCGGACAGGTAGACCAGCCGGTACTCGTTCAGCACCGCGTACTGCTCGGCGCGGGTCAGCTCACACCAGCCGCGGCCGTCGGGGGTGGCGCGCTTGCCCTGGGCGAACTGGGCCTCCAGCTCGGCGATCGGCCGGGCCTTGCCCGCGTCGGCGTCGAACCAGGAGTTGAAGATCTGCAGGAAGATCCACTGCGTCCAGCGGTAGTAGCCGGGGTCGATGGTGGAGATCCGGCGGCGCTCGTCGTGGCCCAGGCCCAGGCGGCGGATCTGCCGCAGGTAGGTCTGGATGTTGTCCTCGGTGGTCTTGCGCGGGTGCTGACCGGTCTGCACGGCGTACTGCTCGGCGGGCAGGCCGAAGGCGTCGAAGCCCATCGTGTGCAGGACGTTGCGGCCGTTCATCCGGTGGTAGCGGGCGAAGACGTCGGTGCCGATGAAGCCCAGCGGGTGCCCGACGTGCAGACCCGCGCCCGACGGGTACGGGAACATGTCCTGCACGAACAGCTTGTCGGCGGGAACGTCGCCCTTGAGCGGACCGACCGGGTTCGGCGCGTGATACGTGCCACGCTCCTCCCAGTGGTCCTGCCAGCGCTTCTCGATCCGCCCGGCCAGTTCGGCGGTGTAGCGGTGGCTGGGCATCGTCTCGGCGTCGCTCATCGGGGGTTCCTTTCGTCCTGCTCCGGAATGAGAAAACCCCCCAGCCCAAGGGCATGGAGGGTTGCCGCGCTTACCGACCTTGTCCGGTCAGCGCGGCCAACTAAGGAGCAGGCGGGCCGTCCTCATGGGTCGAGGATAGCGCACCAGGTCGACCGGGTATGGGTGCGACCTGCGACACCTCCTACCATCGGTGGGGTGAACCTCGTGTCGCTGCTTCCCCTCGTCGCCGGTCTGCCGCTGCTGGCCGTCGGATTCCTCGGCTTCACCGAGCGGCTGCCGCGCAACCGCTTCGGCGGGGTCCGCACCCGGGCGACCATGCGCAGCGACGAGGCCTTCCGCGTCGGCAACAAGGTCGCGGGCCTGCCCACGATGGTGGCGGGCGCGGTCGGCGTGCTCGGCGGCGTCGCGGGCCTGACCTTGCACACCACCTCAGGCGGGCTGATGGTCGTGCTGATCGCCACCATCGGCCTGTTCGCCATCACCCTCAGCGCGGGTGTGCTCGGCCACCGGGCCGCCACCGCCGTCCCCGAGCCCGCCCCGGAACTCCCCGCGGGCTGCGCGGGCTGCCGGTGCGGTGCCGGTGGGTGCGGAGTTCTCAGCAAGGCCTAGCCCTTATGACTCCAGTGCCGAGTCCTTCGACGTCTCGCGCATCCACAGGTAGACGAGCAGCGAGACCAGCACACACCCCGACACGTACCAGAAGAAGAGCGACTCGCGCCCGGCCCGCTTGAGGCCGAGCGCGATCATCTCCGCCGTCCCGCCGAAGATCGCCACGGTGAGCGCGTAGGGGAGACCGACGCCGAGCGCGCGGATCCGGGTCGGGAACAGCTCTGCCTTCACGATCGCGTTGATGGACGTGTAGCCCGTGATGATCAGCAGCGCGATCGTCATCAACGCGAAGGCGTAGACCGGGTTCTTAGTCTTGGCCAGCAAGGTAAGCAGCGGAACCGTTAGCACTGTCCCGGCGACGCCGAACCACATAAGCAGCGGGCGGCGGCCGATCCGGTCGGACAGCTTCCCGGCGACCGGCTGCAGCGCGACGAAGACCAGCAGCGCGAGGAAGTTGATCCAGGTCACCGTCTTCACGTCGATCTTGCTGGTGCCGACCATGAACTTCTGCAGGTACGTCGTGTAGGTGTAGAACGCGACCGTGCCGCCGAGGGTCAGGCCGACCACGAGCAGGATTTCCCTCGGGTACTTCGCCAGCGCGCGCAGCGTTCCCCGCGACTGGTTGCCCTTCTCCGCCTCGAAACTCGCCGACTCGTCCATGCCGCGCCGCAGGTACATCACCGCGACCGCGCCGAACGCCCCGACACCGAAGGCGATCCGCCAGCCCCACGACATCAGCTGCTCGTGGCTCAGGAACTGCTGCAGGACGATCTGTAGTCCTAGCGCGGTCAACTGGCCCGCGGTGAGCGTCACGTACTGGAAGCTGGAGTAGAAGCCGCGCTTGCCCGGCGTCGCCACCTCCGACAGATAAGTCGCCGAGGTCGCGTACTCACCGCCGACCGACAGTCCTTGCAGCAGCCGTGCCAGGACTAGGACAACGGGTGCGGCCAAGCCGATCGTCGAGTAGCCGGGCGTCACGGCGATCATCAGCGACCCGAGTGCCATCAACGACACCGACAGCGTGAGCGCGGTGCGGCGGCCGTACCGGTCGGCGAACCGGCCGAGCAGCCAGCCGCCCAGCGGGCGCATCAGAAAGCCCGCGGCGAAGATCGCCGCGGAGTTGAACCACCGCGCGGTCTCGTCACCCGCGGGGAAGAACGTGGCGGAGAAGTAGATGCTGAACGCCGCGTAGGCGTACCAGTCGTACCACTCGATCAGGTTGCCGATGGATCCCCTGACCACGTTGCCGACAACGCGGCTGCCCGCCTCCCCTGCAGTCAAGGCAGGGTCGTCGGCAACCGTGGCCATCCGCTAATTTCCCTTTACGTCCCCGGGATGCGTCGCGAGTAGGGCCAACGGCATGCCCTGACGGCGCAGGACGCGACCCCAGAGGTCTTCCTCGGCGGGGGCGAGCACGTCGTTGGGCAGAGCCGGGACCACGATCCAGTCGCCGCGGTCGATCTCGCCCGCGAGCTGGCCGACATCCCAGCCCGCGTAGCCCGCGAAGACCCGCATGCCGCGGAACTTGGGCACCAGCACGTCCGGGTCCGCGTCGAGGTCGACCAGCGCGACCGGGCCACGCACGCCGATCAGGCCGGACACGCCGTCGACGATCTCGCCGGTGCGCATCGCCGCGAGGCACAGGGCCGTCTTCTGCTCCACCGGGCCGCCGACGAAGACCGAACTCGGCTCGGAGACGTGCGGACCCCAGGTCGGCAGCACGTCGTCGACCGGCACGTCGCTCGGGCGGTTGAGCACGACTCCGAGCGTGCCCTCACCACGGTGGTCGATGATGTAGACCACCGTGCGACGGAAATTGGCGTCGAGCAGGCTCGGGGCTGCGACCAGCAACGTCCCTGGCTCGACGGAGGCGTCGGACGACACCGC
Source organism: Actinokineospora sp. (assembly GCA_035540215.1). GTDB lineage: Bacteria > Actinomycetota > Actinomycetes > Mycobacteriales > Pseudonocardiaceae > Actinokineospora. Next base: position 27,212 of record DATLIA010000342.1, read on the forward strand.
GACATGATCCCATCCGGGGCGCGGACACGGACGGGCCGGTATACCCGGAGTCCGGATGGACTCACCCGGATGGGGGGAACTCAACTCGGGGGCACGTCGTTGAAGATGGAGTCGGCACCGCGTGTCCCCCGGGCTCAACTAGAAACGCCTTCGTGGAATACCGCCCGGCTGGAGCCACGTCGCGCGACCCGCCGTGAGGCGACCCGGTGCCGGTGGATGGGCGGTCCCCTCGCGGGGCCGCCCATTCGAAACCGAGCCGATGCCTGCCGATGTCTCAGTGCCCGTTCGGACGCTATGCCTGGGTCGTAGGCTCAGCGGTCGTGAGCACGTCCGCGGACACCAACCTGCCAACCGACCATGAGGCCCACCACCTCCGGATCGGTCTGCGCAAGCTGCTGGCCATCGGCGGGTTCCGCAGGCTGCTCTACAGCCGCTTCGCCGCCCAGTGGGGCGACGGGCTCTTCCAGGCCGGGCTCGCGGGCGCGGTCCTGTTCAACCCCGAGCGCGAGGCCGACCCGATGGCCATCGCCGCCGGATTCACCGCGCTGCTGCTCCCGTACTCGCTGATCGGCCCGTTCGCGGGCGCGCTGCTCGACCGCTGGGACCGGCGGCGGGTGCTCGTCGTGGCCAACCTGCTGCGTGGCCTGCTCATCCTCGTCTCGGCGGCCACGGTGATCGCCGGTGCCAGCGGCACGACGCTGTTCACCCTGGCCCTGGTGGTGATCGGGATCAGCCGGTTCGTCGGCTCCGGGCTGTCGGCGTCGCTGCCGCACGTGGTGCCGACACGCAACCTGGTCGAGGCGAACGCGCTGGCCACGACGCTGGGCGCGGTCATCGCGGTGCTCGGCGCGGGCTGCGCGGTCGGGCTGCGCGCGCTCTTCGGCGACGACGACCTCGGCTCGGGCCTGACCACCGCGGCGGCCGTCATCGGCTCGGCCGTGGCCGCGCTGTTCGCCGCGCGCGATGGCGACCATGGTTTGCGGGGGCTCGTCGACCTCGTCAGGCCCGAGCGCACCCTTGGCGAAGCGCGCGGCGAACAGCGCGGCCACGGCCGAGCCGATGACGGCCGCCGCGGTGGTCAGGCCCGAGCCGAGGTCGTCGTCGCCGAAGAGCGCGCGCAGCCCGAC
>DATLIA010000343.1:0-59108 GCA_035540215.1 Actinokineospora sp.
CGTCCGGCAGATAAACCACCGCGACTCCCCCCGCCGTGGCCGCCGCCACCGCCGCCAGCTGCTCCGCCGACGTTCCCACGCATAACACCATCGGAGTATCGAGTCCTCTGAGCACGCCACCCCCAGGCTCGTCATTCACTAACAAGAACTTTCGCCTGGGGGGTGACTTCGTTACAGATCTTCCGGTCGGAAGGCGGCCGCCGACCGCCAAACGACCACATAACGCCCATTGAGAACGCTTCACGACCGACGTCCGGTGCGGAAACGTCGTATAGACCGGTGGTTATCGGTCAGCTACCGGCGGTCACATACGCGCGGTCCCCCCCTGTGCCGCGTGGAAGGGAGCGACCTTGTTGTTATCCCGCCACCGACCAAGCCGAGTCTGGCTGGTCCTGATCACCGCCTTCCTCTCGTTGTTCACCATGATCACGATCCCTGCAACCGCGACCCCGAGCTCCAGCAGCAAGATCGAGGAGTCGGTCACCGAGGCCCTGGAGGCCAAGGACAGCGCGGACTTCTGGGTGTACTTCACCGAACAGGCTGACCTGTCCGGCCCGTCGCACATCGCCGACTGGAACGACCGCGGCCAAGCGGTGCTCGACGCGCTGCGCGGCACCGCCGACCGCGTCCAGGCCGCCGTGCGCGCCGACCTGAACGCCGCCCGAGTCGACTACCAGTCCTTCTTCATCGCCAACGCGCTGCACGTACGCGGCGGCAACACGGCCCTGGCCGAGTCCTTGGCGAACCGCGGCGAGGTCGCCTCGATCCTCTCCTCGCACACCTACTCCCTCCCCACCCCGCAGGCCGCGCAAGAGCAGGGCACCGTCAACGCCGTTGAGTGGGGCCTTTCGGCCATCAACGCCGACGATGTCTGGTCGGGCTTCGGTGTGCGCGGTGAGGGCATCGTGGTCGGCAACATCGACTCAGGTGTCCAGTTCGACCACCCCGCTCTCGCGGCCAAGTACCGGGGCAACACCGGCACGGGTACGTTCGACCACAGCTACAACTGGTTCGACCCGTCCCACGTCTGTGCCGGTGGCACCCCGTGCGACAACAACGGCCACGGCACCCACACCATGGGCACGATGGTCGGCGGCGACGGCGCCAACCAGATCGGCGTGGCCCCTGGGGCACGGTGGATCGCGGCCAAGGGGTGTGAGTCGAGCACTTGCTCGCAGGCGGCGCTTCTGGCGTCCGGCCAGTGGATGCTGGCCCCGACCGACTCGGCCAACGCCAACCCCCGCCCGGACCTTCGTCCGCACGTGGTCAACAACTCGTGGGGCAACTCCAACGGCGCCGCCATCGACCCCTGGTACAGCGCGACCGTCAACGCCTGGCGCGCGGCGGGCATCTTCCCGTCGTTCTCCAACGGCAACGCGGGGCCGGGCTGCAACACGTCGGGCTCGCCGGGCGACTACTCCGCCTCCTACTCCTCCGGTGCGTACGACATCAATGGGGTGATCGCGTCGTTCTCCAGCCGCGGTCCCGGCGAGAACGGTGACGTGAAGCCGAACCTGGCGGCGCCGGGCGTGAACGTGCGCTCGTCGGTGCCGGGCAACTCGTACGCCGCGAACAGCGGCACGTCGATGGCCTCGCCGCACACCTCGGGCACGATCGCACTGATGTGGTCGGCGGCACCGACCCTCGTCGGCGATATCGCGCGCACCGAGGAACTGCTCAACGACACAGCCGTCGACGTCGACAACCTCACCTGTGGCGGCACAGCCGACGACAACAACGTGTTCGGCGAAGGCAAGCTCGACGCGTACGCCGCGGTGGACCGCTCGCCGCGCGGACCCGTCGGGACCCTCGCGGGCACTGTCACCGACTCGGCCGCCGGGACGCCGATCGCGGGTGCGCGAGTCGACCTGGCGGGCCCGAGCAATCGATCGCTGTTGACCACGGCGACCGGCGGCTACACCTCGCCCCTGCCCGTCGGCGACTACACCGTGACGGTGTCCGCGTTCGGCTACGGCACCGTCGGCGGCACGGCGACGGTCACCGAAGGCCAGACGACAACCAAGGATGTCGCGCTGGTCGCACAGCCTCGGGCGACCGTCAGCGGCGTCATCCGCTCCGACACCGGTGCCGCGGTGGCCAACGCGACCGTCCGGATCGCCCCCGGGCCCATCGCGGCCGTGACCTCGGGCCCGGACGGGTCGTACTCCATCGCGGACGTGCCGCACGGTGACTACCAGCTGACCGCGTCGGCGGGTGGCTGTTCCGACCCACGGACACAGGCACTGACCGTCGACGGGCCGGAGACGGCCGACTTGGTGCTGCCGAGCCGGTCGGACTCGTTCGGCCACCGGTGCAGGCTCGAGGCCGCGTCCTATGTAGAGGGTGACACGGCGGTGACACTGACCGGTGACGACGCCGCTACGACCATCACGCTGCCGTTCGACTTCTTCTTCTACGGCAACACGTATCGTGACGCTCACCTGGCCACCAACGGCCACGTGAACTTCCTGGCCCGCAGCACCGCCTACGCCAACGCGGCGATCCCGGGGACCGCGGCGCCCAACGCCGCGCTGTATCCGTTCTGGGACGACCTGCTGATCGACGCCTCGAGCCGGGTGATGACGAAGACCATCGGCGACGCGCCGAACCGGGAGTTCGTCATCGAGTGGCGCAACGCGACGTTCTATCAGGCCACGACCACCCGCGTGGACATCGAGACGGTGTTGTCGGAGAACGGGGAGATCTCGTTCCGCTACCGCAACCTCGACGCCGCCAACCCAAGGGAGACCGGCAACTCGGCCACCGTGGGCATCGAGAACGCAACGGGCACAGTGGCGCTGCAGTACGCGCTGAACAGCTCGGTGCTGTCTGACGCGCAGGCGATTCGGTTCATCCCGCCCGCCAGCGGAACCATGGCGGGCACGGTCACCGACCGGAACGACACGTTGCCCATCGCGGGCGCGGTCATCCGGGCGTTGAACGGGACTACGGAGGTCGCGCGGACCACCTCCGCCGCCGACGGCACGTACCGTCTGCGGCTGCTCGCCGCGGACTACACCATCGAGGTGGCCAAGCAGAACTACGTCACCAGCACGAACGCGGTGACCGTCGATGGCGACGAGATCACGAACGTCGCACTCGACACGCCGCGGGCCGAGCTGGACACCAGCGGGTTGACCTTCCTCGCCGAGGCAGGCCAGCTCCGGACAGCGAAGTTGCCGTTGCGCAGCACCAGCGAGCTTTCGCTGGACTACTCGCTGACCAGTGGCGCCGCGTGGCTGTGGGCGGTGCCGGGCACGTCGAGCGTCAAGCCGGGGAGCAGCCAGGACATCACCTTCCGGGTCGACCCGGTCGGCTTGGTTCCCGGCGTGCATGACTCGACCGTCACGTTGTCGACCAACGCGGGCCGCACGCCCACGCTCACCGTGCCGGTCCGGCTGGTGGTCCCCGAGTACCGCAAGGGGATCAACGTCGGCGGCGCGGGGATGGCCGACCGCAACACCGACGTGTGGGTCGACGACCAGCGCTGGGCTCCCGGCAGCTTCGGGTATCTCAGCGGCGGTCCCGTCGTGACGACGCACAAGGCGATCGCGGGCACCGAGGACGACGCGCTGTTCCAGTCGCAGCGGGAAAGCCCCGGTGGCTACCGGTTCGACCTGCTCCCCGCGGGCACCTATCAGGTCCAGCTCAACTTCGCTGAACTGACCGCGTTCCAGCCCGTCGGCAAGAGGGTGTTCGACGTGTCGATCAACGGGACGAAGGTGTTGGCCAACTACGACATCGCCGCCCGGGTCGGGTCGCTCACCGCGGACGTCCACGAGTTCTGGGTGACCGTCCCGGAGGGAGGGTCGATCGCGATCGAGCTCGCCGCGTTGCGGGGCAAGAAAGCCCCGGTGTTGAACGCGGTGCGAATCACGCACCGACCGGACCGCACCTCGTAGGTCGACAGTCCGCAGGAAGTGGGTGGCCACCGGTTTCCGGGGGCCACCCGCTTTCCCGACGCGGGTCAGCGCGAACGCGAGCAGCAGGCCCAGGCCCGCGGCCCAGACCCAGCTGGGGTTCCGGTGGTGGAGCTCCAACATGGACATACATCCATGTTGCGCACGTCACGGACCCTTGTCATCACTCGAACGGGTGTTCGAGCTGGTCGATTTCTGTTACGGGTCAGCGGTTCCGCGGCCACCTGTCGCGCAGCGCGACCTCCCGCCGGACCACTTCCGGCAGCCACCCGCTCACCGGCGAGAACTCGTACCCCACAGCCATTCCGAAGTCGGCCGGGTACGAGAACGGCGACAGGTCCGCGTCGCCCTCGATGTCATCGACCTCGTCGAGCACCGCGGTCTTGCCGGTCACGTCCTCGATGACCGACACCAGGTCCCGCACGCTCACACCGTCCGGCGAACACGCGTTGACCGGTCCGGTCAGCGAGACCCCGCCCATCCAAGCCAGGAACGCGGCGATCTCCCGCGCGTACCCGAACGACGACCGCCCAGGCGACCGATGAGCGGCGATACGGCCGCCGCCCAACACACGATCGACGTGAAACCCCAGCCGACCGGTGAACTCCCCCTCGGCCAGCACATGGCCGACCCGGACGAACGCGACGGGGAACGCCGCGGCCTGGGTGAGCGCGCTCTCCGCCTGACGCTTGCCCTCCGCGTACATCCCATCCCGGAAACCCGTGTCGTGCCAAGGCAGCGACACGTCGTAGCCGAGCCTCGCCGGATCCAGCTCGTGCTCGGCGGCGAAGGCGCTGACGCCAGGCTGATCGCGGTACACCTCGATTGTGGACGTCATCACCAGACGGCCCGTGCGCCCGTCGAACGCCTTCGCCGCGGCGAGCGCGGCCACCGGCGAGTAACACATCTGGTGGATCACGGCGTCGAACTCGTGGCCCGCGACGGCGGCACCGAGCTGGTCGACGTCGTTCGCGTCAGCGGTCAATCGCTCGACGGTGTCCCCGAACGGATCGCTTGCGCGACCGCGGGTCAGCAGTGTCACACGATGGCCGTGTGCCATCAGCTCCCGAACCAGGAACTTGCCGAAGAAGCGCGTCCCCCCGATGACGCAGATGTTCCCCATGTCTCCCCCTCTCCCTTGATCATCCCAACGGGAGCGGGGGCGGAAAATTCCCGTCAGGCTGATTCCCGCCACAAGCCTTCGATGCCCTCGGACCGGCAGCGATGGTCGACGTAGAGCAGCGTCTGCAGCACCACGGTCACAGGCCCGAACGCCGCGCCCGCGACGATCGTGGCCAGCCCGACCCCGACCGTAGAACCCCCGCTGACGGCGTCGAACACGGTCGACAGCAGGATCCCCGCGAGCCCGACGACCGCGCCAGCCAGGATCGTGATCCCGAACACGCGCCACCAGCCCACCGCGTGCACCAACACACGGGAACGCCGAAGGGCCGTCAGCACGTCCTTGCCCTCGACAACAACCACAGACGCGGCGAACGACAGCGCTATGGCGGCATAGAGCACTCCGACCATCGCGGCCAGGAAGACAAGCACGCCCAGCGGATCAGCGATGGCCGCACCGACACCGATCGCGCCGACACCGCCGATCAAGACGGTGACCAGCAGGAAAACACCCAGCAGACTGGGGAGCCGAGGCGCCACGGCACGCAGTGCCGCGCCGAGGCCCGTGGTGTGTCCGAAGACGGCGCGTGGCACGACGACGTTGACGACACCGGTCAGCACTACCCCGACGACCCCGGTGACCAGCGCGGCGATCGCTGTCGCGATCAGGAACGCCCGCGCGTCACCGAAGGAGTTGATCACTGTCGGCGCCTGCGGGATCCCACCCAGCGCGAGCACGGTAACCAGCGCGGACACCAATTCGGCGGTGACAGCCACCAAGAGGGCCGTGCCGAACAGCGCGGACGCGTTGCGGCGAAGAGCCTCGACGGTGCCGTTGAGCAGGTCCGACAACCCCAGCGGGCGTAATGGAACGATGCCCAGGCGCAAGGCCTCGTTGTCGGTGCTCATGTCGGGTCCCCCCTGGTCGGCGCGTGGACGATGGTCCCACGCGACCCGGCCGTCGGGTTACAGCACGCCGCCCACGAACTTGAGGGCTTCGGGCAGGACCGTGCTCCAGTATGCGTTGTCGTGTCCGCCGGGAGTGAAGGAGGCCATCGCGGCCTTGGTGTTCTCGGCGAACGCGCGTGACGGGCCGATGAAGTCCTTGTCCTCCGTGCCGCACCAGACGCCGACGGCGAGGTTGGCGTACTCCGTGGTGTGGCGCAGGGGCTCGCGCTTCTGCCAGTGCTTGTCGTCGGCGAAGGTCGCGGCCTTCTGCGCGTCGGGCCACTGGTCGTACAGGTTCGGGCTGATCGCCGCGACCGCGGAGAAGCCGGGGACGCGCGCGAGGTTCAGCGCGCCCGTGCCGCCCTCGGCGATCCCGATGCAGGAGAACGGGGTGCTGGCCAGGTCGTGGTAGTCGAGCCAGGCGGGCAGGTCCTCCATCAGCATGCGCTGCGGATCGTCGTCCTTGTTGCCGATCCAGTTGCCACCGTCGACCGCGACCACCGCGAACGGGCTGGCGCCTGCCTGGACGACCTTGGTCAACATGTCCGGGACACCGAGGTCGAGGAACGCCTTGGCGCCGCCGAGTCGCGGGTGCAGCGCCACGCAGACCGGGATCGGCTCGGTGACACCCGCGGGGCGGATGATCACGATGTCTACCTCGCGGTACCGACCGGCCGACAGGTTGCGTCCGGTGGTCACCGGCTGGATCGCCGACGTCGGCGCCTTGGTCAGCATGAGGTCCTGCGGGCTCGCCCCGGGCGGCGTCTCCTGCTGGCAGCCCGCCACCAGGCCTGCCCCGAGACCGAGTCCACCCAACAGCACCGTCCGACGTGATAGTCGAACAGTTCGCGCAGTATTCACAAGTTCTCCGCTCGTCACGGACCCCTGGCGAGATCTTAGGGGGCTAGGCCATGTCGCGGGACCCCTCGGGTGAACCTGACTCATCGCCCTCGCCACGCGGGGAGTCTAGGGGCGCCCAGCGCTAAGGAAGGCAGCAAAGCAAGGTCAAACTGTGATCTAGGCCACACCGACTGGTCTCGATCTCCATCACATCGGGATGAGCTCGAACGTGACCGCGGGCTTTCCACCGAAGCTCTCGCTCGCGAAGCCGGTGATGCGGCGCAGGAAGCCATCCGCGTCGGCCATCGGTCCACTCAGCGCGGACAGATAGGCGGCGTGGGCACGCAGGGAGGCGATCCCCCGCTCGAGTGTCGTGGTCACGTCGACGGCGTGGGTGGCCAGCGGCGACGCGCCCACCGCGACCCAGCGAACACCGCTCCACGGGTCGCCCACCTCGGGGAACAGCCAGCGGTTGGCGGCGTCGCGGACCGCGTCGAGCAGCGCGTTGCCGAGGTTGCGGTGATCGGCCATGTTGAGGCCGCCGCCCTGGAACGTCGGATGGTGGTTGATCGTGATCACCAGTTCGGGGCGGTGGCGGCGGATCGCGGCCGCCAGGTCCCGACGGAGGGCGAGGTTGTGTTCGATCAAGCCGTCCGGGTGGTCGAGGAACTCCACCACGTCCACACCGACGATCTCCGCGGCCTCGATCTGTTCGGCGGAGCGCAGCGGACCCGCCTCGGCGGGCGTCATGGTGTCGATGCCGGCCTCACCGCGCGTGGCCAGCACATACGCCACGGTTCGACCTTCGTCGGTCCAGCCCGCGATGGCCGCGGAGGCGCCATATTCGAGGTCGTCCGGATGAGCGACGACGGCGAGCGCGTGCTGCCAGTCGGTCGGCATCGGTTCGAGTTCCACACTTACCTCCTGCTGCCCCACAACATGAACGTCGAACTCGCCGGGGCGACCCCTATTCCGCCGGGCACCTCGATCAAGTCCGCTGACGACAGCTGGCAGCCACCGACCACGTAGCCCGCGTCGGCCAGTGTCTTGTGCGCTTGGCCCAGTCGGTCCAGTTCGGGCACCAGCACCACGATCCGCGCGGCACCGGCTCCCGCGCACGCGCGCACCACATCAGGTCGCGACGCGCCGACAAACACCGCGTCCGGTGACGGCAGGCCGGTCAGCGCCTCCGGCGGGTCGCCGTCGACCAGACGCAGGTCGACGTCGTGGGCACCCGCGTTGGCGACGATGCGGACGCACAGCGCGGAGTCGCGTTCCACCGCGATCACCGCCGCGCCGAGCCTGCCCGCCTCGATGCCCAGCGCGCCGGAACCCGCGCACACATCCCACAGTAGCGCGCCCGGCCGCGGCGCGAGCCGGGCCAACGCGAGCGCGCGGACCTCCGGGGCGATGCCCACCCCGGAGCGGGTGACGAACGCGCTCTCGTCGAGCGCCCAGCCGTCAGCGGGTGGGATCGGTTCGCCGCCTGCCATCCAGTGGTCCTGGCCGACCGAGTCGAGGGAGACCAGGCACAGCACGAGGTTCCGCTCCCGCCAAGTCCGCCGCTCCGCCTCCGTGGCATCCACTATGGACAGTTTCTCGTTCGGGCCGCCCACGTCCTCCAGCACCGCGATGTTGCGCCGCCAGCCGAACAGTTCGCGGGCCAGTTCGGCGGGCCCGGCACCGGGCGCGGTGAGCACCGCGACGGACTTGCGCGCCCGGCAGACGTTGACCGCGTGCCGGAAGTCGCGGCCGCGGGCGCTGACCACGGTCAGGTCGTCCCACGGCCGCTTGATCATCGCGGTCATCCGCTGCACGTCGGTGACCGACGGCCAGGTGACCGTCGGCAGCCCGCGCGCCCTCAGCGAGCGCAAGGCACCGAAGAACCCCGCGTCCCCGGAGACCAGCACGCTGGCGGGTTCGTCGTCCCGGACCGCGGCGGCCAGGGCGTCCAGTATGGACTCCGGCAGGTCGGCGCCCGCGACGATCAGCGTGCGCTCCGCCTCGGCGGCGTGGGCGGCTAGGTGCGCCCTGGTGCCCACGACCAGCCGAGACTTGCCTAACGCCACCTCGGCGCCAGCGGGCAGTACCCCGCCGTCGACACCGACAACCGTCACCGTCGTCATGGGCATCATTCGATCACGAACCCCGCCCGTTCGGCAGGCTCAGATGTCGGCCTTCTTGAACTCGAAGGCCTTGGCCGCGTCGGAGGTGAAGTTGTACTTGACAGTCTTAAGGCCGAAAGGCTTGGCCGGGTCGATGGCGAACAGCGTGGACGAGCGCGGCGGCTTGCGGTCGGCGCCCGCTCCGTAGGTGTAATCGCCGGTCAGACCGTCGAAGGTGACCGTGCCGAGTTGCTTGGACGCGTTGAGGATGCCGTCACGGGACAGGTCGCCCATGGAGACGGCCTTCTCAAGCACCGCGGTCATCGCGCGGCCCTGGTTGTAGCCGAAGGAGAAGTAGTAGTCCGGCTGCTGGCTCGGCGCGAACTTGGTCGCCCTGGCGACCATGTCGGTCATCCCCGGCACCGCGGAGTCGCCCCACTCGGTGCCCTCGGAGATGATCAGCACGCTGGCCTGCATATATGGCGCGACGGCCGACTTGGCCAGCGCGCCCGCGTAGCTCGGTGACTGGGCGTACCACTTGGGCGCGTAGCGGCCCTGCGCCGCCGTGCCGAAGATCTTGCCGGCGTCGCTCGGGGTGGCGACAAGGAACACCATCTGGCATCCCGCGCCCGCGAGGGCCTGGATCTGACCCGCGTAGTTCTCCGTCCCCTGCTTGAACTTCTGTGTGTTGGCGACGGTGAAGCCGTAGCTCTTGGCGGCGAAGTCGATGCCGGACTGGCCCGCCTCGCCGTAGACGTCGTCCTGGATCATCGTGCAGATCTTGTTGTCCTTGCTGCCGCCGCCGTCGGTGAGGTAGTGGTCGACGGCGTTGATGGCCTGCACCTGGTAGGGGCCGCCGATCGGCAGGAGGTTGTCCTCCCGGACCCAGAGCGCGTCCAGCGACGCGGGCGCGGCGAGGATCTTGTCGGCCCGCAGCTGCGGCAGCACGGCCAGCGTCGGCGCGGTGCCGAGGATCTGGGTGAACGCGACGACACTGCCCTTGACCTTGTTGTACTGCTGGACGGTCACGTCCGGCTTGTACTGAGTGTCCTCCTGGACGAGTTCCACCTTGTACTTGCCAGCGACGCCACCTGTCGAGTTGAGGTGGTCGAACCAGACCTTGTTGCCCGCGGTGAGCGGTTGGCCGATCACGGCGACCGCGCCCGACAGCGGACTGAGCACACCGAGCTTGATCGTCGTGCCGTCGAAGCCCGTGGTGGATCCGGGCGTCCCGGCGTTGCCGCTGCCGCCCCCACCTCCGCTGTTGCCCGCGCCACCGCAGGCGGAGACCGTTAGCACTATGGCCGCGAAGACCGCGGCGAGAGACAATCGGTTGTGCGGCATGGTGACGCCTCCTTGATCAATACGAGAATGGCCACGCCTTGAAGTAGGTCTTTACGCGCAGCCAGATGCCTGCCAGCCCACGTGGTTCGAGCACTAGGAACAGCACGATCAGGACACCGAAGATGGCCTGGTTGAGCGCGAACACGCTGATGAATCCCTCACCCCCGACCGACGTCTGCACGCCAGGGATGGCGTCGCTGTACCGGTCGATGAGCGCGGGCAGCGCACCGACGAAGATCGCCCCGAGGATCGATCCGAAGATCGTGCCAAGGCCGCCGACGATGACGATGGCGATGTACTGGATGGACAGCAGCAGGTTCCACTCGTCAGGACTGACGAACTGCTGGTAAGAGCCGAACAGCGCCCCCGCGACCGACGCGATCGCACTGGACACCATGAACGCGCCGATCTTGTAGCGACCCGCGCGCACCCCGATGACCTCGGCGGCCTGATCGCGGTCGCGCACGGCCTGCAGCGCGCGGCCCGGCCGGGTGCGCACCAGGTTCTTGGCCAACAGCGCGATCAGCGCCACCAGCGCCCACACCAGCCAGAAGTAGCCCTGGTTGCGGGAGTACACCTCGCCTGCCAGTTCGACCTTGCCGAAGTCGAATGGGCCGATCGTGGCCGCCGCGTTGACCGACGTGCCGGAGTTGCCACCGGTGACGCTCTTGAGATTGCGCCACAGGTGTTCGCCGACGAAGATCAGGCCCAGTGTGACGATGGCCAGGTAGTTGCCGCGCAGGCGCAGGGCGAACGGCCCGATCAGTCCACCGAGGACCGCTCCGACCGCTGCGGCGGCGAGCAGCCAGAGCGGCAGCGGTAGGCCTAGGTCACCGCCGACAATCGCGGTGCAATAGGCGCCCGCGCCGATGAAGAACGCGTGGCCGAGCGAGATCTGTCCACAGTAGCCGGTGAGCAGGTTCAAGCCGATCGCGCCGACGGCGGTGATGCCTACGTAGATAAGGACCGACAGCCAGAAGTCGTCTTGCACGACCATGGGCAGCATGAGCAGCACAAGGATCATCGCCGCGAGACCGGCCTTGGCCAGCGGTGAACCGAACAGCCGCAGGTCCTGGGCGTAGGCGCGGGTGAGGTTGCGGTGCGGCTTGGCCATCAGATCCGCCTCACGTCGCGGGTGCCGAGCAGGCCGTACGGGCGGATGAGCAGGATGACGATCATCAGCAGGTAGGGCACGATGATCGACACGTTGTCCCCCGCCCAGGAGAACAGCTGGTCCTGGTAGCCACGGGTCAACGCCTCGGCGAGTCCGATGACGACGCCGCCCAACACCGCCCCCGCCGGGGAGTCCATGCCGCCGAGGATCATCGCTGGGAACGCCGCCAGCGCTATGAAGCCGATAGACGGTGAGAGGCCGCCCGGGCCTGCCGCGAGCGTGACACCCGCGAGCGCGGCGAGGGCGGCGGCGATGGCCCAGGACACGGCGTAGACCTTCTTGGCGCTGATGCCCTGGGCGAGTGCGGCCTCTGGGTCGAACGCGGTCGCACGCATGGCCAGGCCGAAGCCGGAGTAGCGGAAGAACAGGAAGAACGCGACCACGACCGCTGCGGTGATGCCGATCGTCCACAGATCGCGGACGCCGAAGACCAGGCCGCCGAGCTCGACGGTGCGGATGTTCCACGGGTTCGTGACCTGGAGGTTCTCGAACCCCCAGATCGCGGTGACTATCGGCTCGATGATGAACAAGAGGCCGATAGTGATCATGATGACGGCGAACGGCGGCTGGCCGACCATCCGCCGCAGGACGATCCGCTCGAATCCCGCGCCGACCACCGCGGCTGTCAGGCACGCGAGGAGGATCGCGACGCCGAAGGCGACCGCCAGGTTGTTGGAGAAGGTGTAGCCGAGGTAGGCACCCAGCGCGAGCAGACCCCCCTGGGCGAAGTTGATGACGCCCGTGGACTTGTAGATAACGACGAATCCGAGGGCGACCAGAGCATAGGTAGAACCGAGCGCGAGACCCGCGAAACAGTTCTGCAGGAAGGCGTTCATGAGTACATCGCCTCGATCTCCGCGGCGAAGCGTGACTCGACGGACCGGCGTTTGACCTTCTGGGTGGCGGTGAGGTCGCCGTCCTCGTGGTCGAGTTCCTTGGTGATGAGCGTGAAGCGCTTGACCTTCTCCACGTTGGCCAGCGACTCGTTTGCCTCGTCGACGACACGCCGGATCAGCTCGTGGACCTCTGGTTTCGCGGACAGGTCCGCGTACGTCGTATAAGCCAGGCCCCTGCGGGTCGCCCAGTTGCCGACAGTGTCACGTTCAACGCCGACAAGCGCTGTCAGGTACTTGCGCCGGTCGCCTACGACTATCGCCTCCCGGACGAACGGCGAGACCTTCAACAGGTTCTCGATCTCCGACGGCGAGATGTTCTTCCCGCCCGCGGTGATGATGATGTCCTTCTTGCGGTCGGTGATCCGCAGGAAGCCGTCGCCGTCGAGTTCGCCGACATCGCCCGTGTGCAGCCAGCCCTGTTCATCGACCGTATCCGCGGTCGCGTCATCGTTGTTCAGATAGCCCTGGAAGACGCCTGCGGACCGGGTCAGGATCTCGCCGTCGTCAGCGATGCGGAGTTCGACGCCAGGAAGGACGACGCCGACAGAACCCAGCCGCACGTCGCCCACCGGGGTCAGCGTGCAGATCGCGGTGTTCTCCGTCTGGCCATAGCCCTCACGCACCGGGATGCCGATGGCCCACAGGAACTCCAGCACCTGCGGCGCGATCGGCGCTGCACCGCTCACCGCCGTTCGCACGCGGGACATGCCCAACTTCTCCCGCAAAGCGCGGAACACCAGCGTCTCGCAGACCGTCAACACGATCCGGTCGGCCACTGAGACCGTGTCGGTCATGCGCCGGGGAGCGATCCGGCGTCCCTGTCGCAGACAGGCCTGATACAGCTTCCGCTTGACCCACGAGGCGTCGGACATGCGGATCTCCACGCCCGCCAGCATCTTCTCCCACACCCTCGGCACGCCAAGGAACACCGTGGGCTGCACATCGCGCAGGTCGTGTTGGAACGCCGCGCCGCCCTCGCCGAAGTTGACGACAAGACCCGCCCAGATGGCGTCGATCACCGAGATCAGTCGTTCGGCGATGTGGCAGAGGGGCAGGTAGCTGAGGACCTCGTCGTCCCGCGATGCGCCGAGCGCGTCGATGAAGCAGTGACCGGACGCGACGAGGTTCGTGTGGGAGATCATCGCCCCCTTGGGCGGGCCGGTGGTCCCCGAGGTGTAGACAAGGATCGCGGTCGACTCAGGGTCCACAGCGGACACGTCGCGGGCGAAGTCGGCGAGTGTGCTCAGGCCCGACTCCAGGTCGGCGAACGTCGACACACCTTGGTGCTGTTCGACGCGCACGCCCTGCGGGTCCATCAGCACGATGTGGCGCAGCATCGGCAGCCGGTCGCGCACCTGCGCTACCTTGTCGAACTGCTCCTCGTCCTCGGCGATGAGGACCCGAGCGCCCGAGTGGGCCAGCAGGTACTCGACCTCAGCAGCGGGCGATGTCGGGTAGACGCCGATGCTCTGCGCGCCGATGCCCTGCGCGGCGAGGTCGGCGATCACCCACTCCGGCCGGTTCTCCGAATGCACGGCGACTCGGTCCCCCGGCTCGACACCGAGCGCCTTGAGGCCCGCCGCGACCGCGGCGACGCGGTTCGCGTAACCCGACCAAGTCCATTCGCGCCAGATCCCTCGGTGCTTCTCACGCATCGCGGTCTCATCTGGACGTTCAGCGGCAAGCTCAAGCAGGCGACCAGGCAGTGTCGCCACATCGGTGAGCGCCGCGGTCATGCGCCACCGCCCAGGTACGCCTCGATCACCTTGGGATCGCTCTGGACGTGGGCCGGGGCGCCCGCGGCGATCGCGACACCGAAGTCCAGTGCCAGCACCCGGTCGGCGAGGTCCATGACGAGTCGCATGTCGTGTTCGACCAGGATCATCGCCAGGTCCAGCTCACGGCGGACCTGCACCAGGTAGCGCGCCATGTCCTCGGTCTCCTCGACGTTCATGCCCGCGACAGGCTCATCGAGCAGCAACAGCGTGGGTTCCATGGCCAGCGCGCGCCCGAGCTCAGCGCGCTTCGCGACGCCGTAGGGCAGCAAACCGGCGGGCGTGCGTCGGTACGGCTCCAGTTCCAGCAGTTCGACGACCTCTTCGACAGCCGCACGGTGCTCGATCTCCTCGCGCTTGGCCCGCCCCCACCAGGCCATGCCGGACAGGAATCCGGTGCGCATGAGGTGGTGGCGGCCAAGCATCAGGTTGTCGATCAGCGTCAGGTGCTCGAACAAGCCCAGGTTCTGGAACGTTCGCGCGATGCCCAGGCCTGCTATCGCGGCTGGTGAGCGCCCGAGGATGCTTGACCCATCCAGTCGGATATCGCCCTTCTGCGGCCGGTAGACGCCGTTCAGACAGTTGAAGATCGACGTCTTGCCCGCGCCGTTCGGCCCGATCACAGCGAACAGCTCGCCACGCCCGACCTCGAAGCTGACACCGTCGAGCGCGGTCACGCCGCCGAACCGCAACGTCAGGTCGGAGACAGACAGCAACGCGGTCGGTGCGGGCGCCCGCACCGCCGCGGGCTCGCTCACGGCGGTCACGCGCTCCATCGCTTCTTCCTCCGGTAGCTCTTGATCTCGGCGAACGACCGGCGGGATCCGTCGGCCGGGGCGCCCAGATAGAACTCACGGATGTCCTCATCGGCCAGCAGCTCTGCGGCCGGACCGTCGCGAACGACCGTGCCTACCTCAAGGACATAGCCATAGTCCGCAATGGACAGGGCCATGACCGCGTTCTGCTCGACCAGCAAGACGCTCGTGCCCTGCTCGTTGATGTGCTTGATGATGTCGCGGACCTGCTCGACCAGCTTCGGGGCGAGGCCGAGGGACGGCTCGTCGAGCAGGAGCAGCCGGGGTGCGGCCATCAGCGCGCGACCGATCGCGAGCATCTGCTGCTCACCGCCCGACAGATAACCCGCAGTCGAGCGCCTGCGCGCCGCGAGCACCGGGAACAGGTCAAGGACCCTGGCGTAGGACTCACGGACCTCCGCGCGGGAACGGCGGGTGTGGGCGCCCGTGCGCAGGTTCTCGTCGATGGTCATCTCGGCGAAGATCCGCCGCGCCTCCATGACCTGCGCGATGCCGAGCCGGACCACGCGCGCCGGGTCCGCGTCGGTGATGTCGACGCCGTCGAACCGCACGGTGCCCTTGGTTATCCGGCCGCGGTGCGGCTGGAGCAGCCCGGTCACCGCGCGGAGGAGAGTCGTCTTGCCCGCGCCATTGGCGCCCAGCAGGGCGACGACACCGCTGGTCGGGACCGCCAGGCTCAGGCCGCGCAGGACCAGAACGACGTCGTCGTAGACGACCTCCAGATTGGACACCGAGAGGATCGGTTCGTCCACTGCCACCATCGGCCGCTCCTGGCGTGACCTAGATCACAACAGGAGCGACCGTAGACGGTGTGACTGATCGGTAGCAAGTGCCGATGGCAACCTGTTACCGGCGGGTCAGGACTTCTTCGTGGTCCGCCTGGCCGCCGTGCGGGGCGTGTGCCCACCCTTCTTCGCCGGGGTCCTGGGGACGGGCTTAGCGGCGGGCTTGTCGACCTTTGCCTGCTCGGCGGGCAAATCCACCGGCTTGCCGTTCGTGACCGGAGACTCGATCTCGGGCGTCGCGGGCTTGACCGACCCGTTCACCGATCCGTTCACGACGGCCTTGCCGTTCAGCTCGGCGATCTGGACCGCGACCGCCTTGGCGCTGATCTCGGGTGTCCCGTTCACAGCGGGCTCCTCGATCGAGGCTGGTTCCTCGGTCTCGGGCTCGACGCAGGTGCGGACCTTGGTGCCGTTGGTCCGCGACGACCAGGACGACGGGGAACGCGGCTCGGCCGGGTCACGGCGCCAGCCACGCGAGGCCCACCGTGACGTGGACACCTCGGTGCTCGCCGCCTTGACGTAGCCCGCGCGCGGCTTGGACTCGCGCAGTGCGTCCCCGATGAGGAACAGGGTGTGCCGCCACAAGTTGTGGCGCTTGACCTCAGCACCCAGCTCACCGACGGTCGTGCGAGCGAGTACCTGATCGGGTGAACTCACCTTGTAGGCGACGGCCACGGGCATATCCGGGTCGACGCCGCCCGCGATAAGCGCCTCGGCGAGTTCGGCGGCGCGGGCGGCCGGTGCCTGCACGGCCACTGTCGCGCACCTGGTGACGAGCGCGCGCACCCGGCTGAAGTCGGCCTCGGTGAACACAGCGGTCTCGGCGACGCCCTGCTCTGTCAGCGCGGTGCCGGTCGCGGCAGCCGCCGCCGACGCGGGCGCGATCCCGGGGACGAACTCGACGTCGAGCCCGACCTTCTCGCACAGCTCCCGGTGTTCCCGCACGTCAGGCGACATGGCGACGTCGCCGGGGTAGAGCCGGACCGCCTGGTGGCGCCTGCTGGCGACCTTCCGGTACAGCTCAACGACTTCCTCGGCGCCCAAGCGGCCTAAGTCGACCAGGTCGGCGCCGTCCTTCGTGTGTTCCCGCAGCCAGGCCGGGTCGATCACGGCCGGTGTGTAGAGCACGAGATCCGCCTCGGCGATCCGGCTCGCCCCACGCAGGGTGATGAGATCGGCCGCTCCCGGTCCCGCTCCGACGAAGTGCACGGCGCCACGCATGGACACGACCGTATCGGTGTCGTGTTCGCCACCCGGACCGGCCCCCACGTGCACCCGATGTAACACTCGCACGCGTGACCCAGGACGAATCCCACCCCGGCGACGCGACGTTCGCGTGGCTCGACACCCACGCTGACGAGCGCAGGCGCGCCGGACTGACCCGGCAGCTGCGGCCGCGGCGGGCCGAGTCCGACCTGCTCGACCTGGCGAGCAACGACTATCTGGGCCTGGCCAGGGACAAGCGGGTGAGTGGCGCGGCCGCGGCGGCGACGCTGCGCTGGGGCGCGGGGTCGACCGGATCACGGCTGGTCACGGGCAGCACCGAGCTGCACAGTGAGCTGGAGTTCGAGCTGGCCCGGTTCTGCGGGGCGCAGTCGGCGCTGGTGTTCTCCTCCGGCTTCGCCGCCAACCTCGGCGCGGTGACCGCGCTGTCCGGCAAGAACTGCTCGATCGTCACCGACGCCTACATCCACGCGTCGCTCATCGACGGCTGCAGGCTGTCCCGCGCCGAGGTCGCGGTGGTCGCCCACGCCGACGCCGCGGCCGCCGGGCGCGCGCTGTCGACCCGCCGGACCGAGCGGGCCGTCATGGTCACCGACTCCGTGTTCTCCGTCGACGGCGATCTCGCGCCGCTTACCGAGCTGGCCGAGGTCTGTCGGGCGAACAACGCCGCGCTGATCGCCGACGACGCCCACGGCTTCGGCGTGCTCGGCGACGGCGGCCGGGGCGCCGTGCACGCGGCGGGCCTGTCCGGGGCGCCGGACGTGGTGACGACGTTGACGCTGTCCAAGTCCCTTGGCTCACAGGGCGGCGCCGTCGTGGGCCCGCGGCGGGTGATCCGGCACCTGGTGGAGAACGCGCGGTCGTTCATCTTCGACACCGGCTTGGCGCCGGGCAGCGCGGCCGCCGCCTTGACCGCGTTGAACGTCTTGAAAGAAGAGCCCGAACGTGCCGGGCAGGCGCTGACCGTGGCCACGACGCTCGCGGAGCGCCTGCGTGAGGCCGGTTTGTCGGTCAGCGAGCCGACAGCGGCCGTGGTGTCGGTGCGCGCACCGTCGCCGGAGGCCGCGGTGAAGTGGGCGGACGACTGCCGCGCCGCGGGCGTGTGGGTCGGGTGTTTCCGGCCGCCGTCAGTACCGGATCAGGTGTCGCGGCTGCGGCTGACCGCCCGCGCCGACCTGTCCGGCGCCGACATCGACCGCGCGGTCGGCGTGATCACCGCCCACGCGCCGCGCTGACCGCCGGACGACGCATCGTGATGTGCATGATGCCGTCGTCGTCGTAGGGCTCACCGATCGGGACGTAGCCGAACCGCTCGTAGAGTCCCTGCGCTTGAACCTGGGCGTGCAGCTCGCTCTCCACGTCGCCAAGGTGTTCCACCGCGGCGGACATGAGCTTGGCGCCCAGCCCCTGGCCGCGGGCCTCGATGGCGGTGCAGACCCGGCCGATCTTCGGTGGCTCACCCGCCAGCACCCGCAGGCACGCCAGCGGTGCGGGCGCGTCGGCGGGCTGCCACCAGAAGTGCACGGTGTCGTCGAGGAGGTCGAGCCCGTCCAGCTCCGGATATGGACAGTCCTGTTCGACGATGAAGATGCCGACCCGAAGCCTGAGCAGCGCGTACAGCTCAGTGGTGGTCAGGTCTGGTCCGGCGGCGCGGTGCAGGGTCACGCCGTCCTGAATACCACAGTGGACGTCACGGCGATCCGAGCTGCGCTTCGATGTCCTTGGCGTAGACGGCGACCCGCGTGTAGACGCCCGGCTTGCCCGCCTCCGCGCAGCCCTCGCCCCACGATGCGATGCCGACCAGCCTGCCCGCGATGACCAGCGGACCGCCCGAGTCGCCCTGGCAGCTGTCGACGCCGCCTTCGGGGTACCCGGCGCAGACCATCGACTTGGCGGCGAAGGCCGCGTAGGACTCGGCGCACGCCGGGTCGGCGATGATCGGGACCTCGGCTTTGAGCAGGTAGCGGGACGTCGGCCCGCCATCGGATGTGCGCCCCCAGCCGAGGATGACGCCCTTGGTGCCAGGCCGGTACGCGTCCTCGTCGTCGGCCACTGTGAGCGGCCGCTGCGACAGCTTGTCGGCGAGGGTGAGCACGGCGACGTCGCTGCCGCCGACGACATCGTCGAACTCAGGGTGGACCCAGACCTTGGTGACCCTGACCTCGACACCGTCGGTGCCGCGCTTGTCCTCGCGGCCCGCGACGACGCGGATGTCCTTGACGTTGTAGGCCTTGGCGCAATGCGCGGCCGTGACGACCTTGTCCGCGGCGACGAGCGTGCCGCCGCAGAACTGGTAGCCGTCACGTGTGGCTATGTAGACGACGTACGGATGGTCGGCGATCTTGGCTCTGTCGCCCCCCACGATGTCTTCCCGGGCGTGGGCGACGAACTGGCCGAGGATGACCGCGATGATCGCGATCGCGGCGGCGACGCCGAGGATTCGGCGCGCGACGGTTCCCCCCATGGGAGAGTCTCCTGTCGGTGAGTCTTGGCAACGGCGTGTGCCCCAAGACACGCTAGGTCAAATGGCGTACCGAGTGTGAGCCCGTTCGGTCCCACGAACGGGTGGAAGTTGCTGAGGCATGCTGGAGTCGTGCCGTACCGCCTGCCGACCGTCCTCACGCTCGCCGCCGCCCTGCTGGCCGCGGCCTGCGTGACCCCACCCGAACAAGACGCGGCCCGCCGCGCGACCACACAGCCGTCGACGTCGAGCGCGTCCCCGATGTCCACTTCCGCCATGGCCACCACTACAACCAGTGCGCAGCCGCCACCAACGACGACGGCGACGCCACCCGTGTGGGTGGTCGGCGCGAACCCGCTGCCATTGCGCCCCGACGGGTTCGGCAAGGTCCTGCCCACGCCCGCGGTGTTGGTCAACCGGTCGTTGCCGACTGCGGACCGCTTGCCGCCACCGACGGGCGGGTACGTGTCGACGGTCAACCCGGTGCCGAGCGCGGTGCTCTCCCGAAGCACCTGGCAACCGGACTGCCCGGTCGGCGTGGGCGACCTGCGATACCTCACGATGTCGTTCTGGGGCTACGACGGCCGTGCCCACACGGGCGAGATGATCGTCAACGCCCAGGCGGCGCAGGGCGTGACCCGGGTGTTCGGCAAACTGTTCGAAGCACGCTTTCCCCTTGAGGAGATGCGAGTGACGGCGCGACCGGAGCTCGACCTGCACCCCACGGGCGACGGGAACAACACCACGGCGTTCGTGTGCCGGCCCGCGGTGAACTTGAAGACGTGGTCCGCACACGCTTACGGGCTGGCAATCGACGTCAATCCGTTCTGCAACCCGTATATCAAGGGTGACCTGGTGCTGCCAGAGCTCGCTTCGTCCTATGTGGACCGTAAGAACGCGCGGCCGGGGATGATCTACGCGGGCGACGCGGTGGTGCGGGCGTTCACGGATATCGGCTGGACCTGGGGCGGGACGTGGACCTCACCCCGCGACATCCAGCACTTCAGCGCGACCGGCCGATGACAGGGACCGCGACTTTCTGCTCGGAGTGATGAGATGACGTCGTTGAAGTCGATCGCCCTGTTCGTCCTCGCCGCGATCACCGAGATCGGCGGCGCTTGGCTGGTGTGGCAGGGCGTGCGGGAGCAGCGCGGCTGGGTGTGGATCGTCGGCGGAGTCCTCTCCCTCGGCGCCTACGGCTTCGTCGCGACACTCCAGCCAGACACCCACTTCGGCCGCGTCCTGGCCGCCTACGGCGGCGTGTTCGTCGCGGGCTCCCTCGCGTGGGCGATCGTCATGGACGGGTTGCGCCCCGACCGCTGGGACATCATCGGCGCGGCGGTGTGCCTGGTCGGGGTCAGCGTGATCATGTACGCGCCACGGACGTGATCGCGCTTAGGCCCCGACGCCAACCCCGCGGCTGAGGACTGCGTTCGGCGCGATCCAGGCTCGCGACTCAGCCCGATCCGGAATCGCTTCGGGCAACCCTGGCCCGCCCAAGCCGAGTCGAGGCCCGGGTGCGGGTCCAGTCCGGAGCTCCGAGCCAGGCAGGCGGTGCGGCCTGCCCGGATCACGATGTGGTCGTGGTGTCGCCCTCCGTCCTCGAACCGTTCCCGAACTTGCTGAAGACCTTGCCCGCCGCGCCCGACAATGCGTCGCCGACGTCGTTGAAGACCTTGAACAGAGGGTCGCTGGACGTGGTGAACGACTCCTTGTACGACTTGGCCGCCGAGCGGAGGTCGTCGGTGAACGCCGAGGATGGGTTGTCGTCGTCGCGGCGTTCGTATTGGCCCGCCAGGATGGCGCGGTACTCCTCCGACGCGGCCCAACGCTGGAGCTGAGCGGCCCGCACCACGGCGAACGGGTGGCTCATGCCTTCAACGGCACGCAGCTTGTGGATGCTGTCGCGGATGTCGTCGACCTCGTCGTACTCCTTGGCCTGCTGCAGGAACGACGGGATGTCGATCTGGGTCAGGTCCGTGCCGCCCGCCAGGTAGACGTGCGTGCGCAGCGCGGCCTGGGGGTCCTGGGCGCAGAGCAGACCCGCGCGGTCGCACGTCAACTCCGCCTTGCGGAACCACTCACGCAGGGCCGCGATGGCCGCGCGCAGTGCGAGCGCGCCCGCCGGGATGAAGGCGATGGTCATCTGCAGGTGGAGCAGCCGCAGCAGCAGCGTGCGCAGCACGGCGTGCCCGGAGAGCACGTGGCCCATCTCGTGGCCGATGACGAAGCGCAGGCTCTCGGTGTCGAGTGCCTCGACGAGGCCAGTGGTCAGCACGATGAAGGGTTCATCGATACCGACGGTCATCGCGTTCGCGACCGGGTTCCGCTCGACGTACAGGTTGGGCACCGTGTCGAGGTCGAGAGTCTCCGCGCACTCGATCCTGAGCTGGTTCAGCTTCGGGTACTGCTTCTCGCCCACCCGGATGGCCGACGCCAGCGCGAGCAGCCGCTCACCACGCTCGCTGAACAGCCCCGAGGCTGCCTTGAGCACCTCGGTCACCCCGGGCACCGCGCGCAAACCCGCCATTGCCCCGCGGTCGGCCGGGTGCTCGTAGGCCCTCGGGCTGATCCTGGGAAAACGCACGCGCGTGGTCGAGCGTGAGACTTCGCTGTCTGTCACTGGGTCCTCCCCCAAACTTCGACCTCTCGAATCGGTCAGAACCCAATGTAGGCGGATTCGCGGATGTGCGTCGGGGTTTGTCCACAGGCAACCGGCGATAGCCTGCCCGGGACAGCACCCCGCACTTGGAGGACTCCCCCATGAGCCTGGACCGCCCGGTCGCGCCCGACCCGTACGAGCTGCTGCCCAAGGTCGCGGCCTTCTCCGTCACGTCCGACGACATCGCTGACGGCGCGAAGCTCGACCTCAAGCATGTGTTCGGCGGCGCGGGCGGCGGGAACGTCTCGCCGCGGCTGTCGTGGAGCGGGGCGCCCGAGGGCACTAAGAGCTACGTCGTGACTTGTTTCGACCCCGACGCCCCGATCCCGGGCGGGTTCTGGCACTGGATCGCGGTCAACATCCCCGCGTCGGTCACCGAGTTGGCCGCGGGAGCGGGTGCGGGCGACGAGACCCTGCCCGACGGCGCGTTCCACGTCCGCAGCGACTTCAGCACCCGCGACTACGGCGGCGCCGCCCCGCCGGAGGGCGACCAGGACCACCGGTACTTCTTCGTCGTGCACGCCGTCGACGTCGAGAAGCTCGACGTCGACGAGAACGCGAGCGCGGCGGTGGTGAGCTTCAACCTCGCGTTCCACACCCTCGGCCGGGCCGTCATCGTCCCGACCTATCGGCATTAGTGCTGGATGTCGATGACCAGCCGCGTCGGTGATGTCAGCGTGAAAACCGTCACCGGCGCGGTGTGCCGCAAACCGAGCCCGAGGCCGACGACGCCTTCGAAGTCCCCGTTGAGCGAGACGGCCATGACATTGGCGAGCTCACGGGTGCGGAACTTGCGCGGACCGGGGTAGGTCGACTCCCCAGCGTCGTCGTGAGCAGCCGCCCCATGGGCGTTGACCTGCACGAACGTGCACCCTGTCAGCCAGTCGACCTCGCCGGTGGGGTCGATGATCAGCTCGTCGGTCGGGTCGTGCGTGAAGGTCGGCGCGGTCCCGGTGAAGTCCAGGACGACCCGGTCGTAGGTCTCGTGCCTGCCGACCCGGATCCCGGTGAGCAAAGTGGTCATGTGATGCAAGAGCGCCACACGCGTCACCCGATACGGTTTGATTGTCTTCGTGCGGAAATTCGACCTTGTCATCATCGGCACCGGTTCCGGCAATTCCCTCCTCGATCCCCGGTTCGCCGGGCTTGACGTCGCGATGGTCGAACGCGGGGTGTTCGGCGGGACCTGCCTGAACGTGGGATGCATCCCGACGAAGATGTTCGTCCACACCGCCGACCTGGCCGCGACGCCCGCGGCGGCGCGCAGGTTCGGGGTCGACGCGACGCTCGACGGCGTGCGCTGGCCTGAGATCCGCGACCGGGTGTTCGGCCGGATCGATCCGATCACTCAGGGCGGCAGGCAATACCGCGCGGAGCACGCGGACAACGCGAACGTGACCCTCTATTCGGGCAACGCGCGGTTCATCGGCGAGCGGACCATCCAGATAGACGGCGCCGAGACGATCACCGGGAATCAGGTAGTCCTAGCCGCGGGCGGTAGGCCTGTCGTCCCCGACATCGAGGGCTTGGACGAGGTCCAGTTCCACACCAGCGACACGGTCATGCGGCTCGACGAGCTGCCGTCCAGGATGGTGATCCTGGGCGGCGGGTTCATCGCGGCCGAGTTCGCCCACGTCTTCTCGTCACTCGGGGTCGATGTGACGATCGTGGCCCGCTCCGGCGCGCTGCTCCGGCAGGAGGATCGCGACGTCAGCGCCCGATTCACCGAGCTCGCGGTGGGCCGGTGGGACGTACGGCTCGACCGCAAGACGGTCCGTGTCGACCGGGTCGGCGACGGGGTGCGGCTGGAGTTGGACGGCGATGAGGTGATCGACGCCGACGTGCTGCTGGTCGCCACCGGGCGCACACCGAACGCCGACCAGCTCAACGTCGCCGCCGCCGGGATCGAGGTCGGCCCGGACGGCTACGTGGTGGTCGACGAGTACCAGCGCACGACCGCCGCGAGCGTGTGGGCGCTTGGCGACATCTGCTCTCCGTGGGAGCTCAAGCACGTGGCGAACCACGAGGCCAGGGTCGTGCAGCACAACCTGCTGCACCCGGAGGCGCCGGTCGCCGCCGACCACCGGTTCGTGCCGCACGCTGTGTTCAGCTCGCCGCAGATCGCGTCCGTCGGGCTCACCGAGCAGGAGGCAGAGCGGCGCGGGGTGCGCTACGTCGTGTCGAAGCAGGACTACGCGGGAATCGCCTACGGCTGGGCGATGGAGGACTCGACCGGGTTCGCCAAGGTGCTCGCCGACCCGGAAACCGGCCTGTTGCTGGGCGCGCACATCATCGGCCCGCAGGCGTCAACGGTGATCCAGCCGATCATCCAGGCCATGAGTTTCGGACTCGACGCGCGGTCGATGGCACGCGGCCAGTACTGGATCCACCCGGCGCTGCCGGAGCTGGTGGAGAACGCGCTGCTCAGCCTTCCGCTGGAGATGGGACACTGAAGGCCGGAAGTGGGATGGCCGGACGAGAGGACGAACGCGTGCCGCTGGCGACGACTCGACGGGCAGGTCTGGTCGACCAGGTGATCGAGCAGATGCGCACCGCGATCGCGAACGCCGAATGGAAGGTCGGCGAACGCATTCCCACCGAACCCGAACTCGTCACGGCCCTGGGTGTCGGCCGCAACACCGTGCGGGAAGCGGTGCGTGCCCTGGCGCACGCAGGGCTGCTGGAGGTCCGGCAGGGCGACGGTACTTTCGTCCGCGCGACCAGCGAGTTCTCCGGCGCGGTCCGGCGGCTCGCGGGCACGGAACTGCGGGATGTCCTGCAGGTCCGTCGAACACTCGAGGTCGAGGGCGCGCGGCTGGCCGCGACCCATCGGACCGACGACGAACTGCAGGAGCTGACGGCCCTGCTGGACGTGCGTGAACGATCGATGCGGGCGCGGGACTACGAGATCGGTGTCGACAAGGACGCGGAGTTCCACCTCGCTGTCGTCCGGTGCTCACACAACGCGCTGCTGGCGGAGCTGTACCAGGGGCTGACGGAGGTCGTTCGCGCATCGGTGGCCAGCACCGTCCGCACGGCGCCGAGCAAGGCGAACATCGACCACCGGGGCCTGCTGAACGCGATCCGCGACGGCGACGCCGAACGCGCCGCGGCCGAGGCGGCGGGATTCCTGGACGAACTGCTCGCCGACCTCGACGCTCAACCCGAGTCCTAGGACTAAAGTCTGAGTCCTTTTCGGACCATAGACCGATGCAGGCAAGCGGTCACCGCCCGTAACGTCGTCCATGTCAACGCATTCGGACGACAGGGGCGATCATGAGTGACGAGCTGCCATTGTGGCTCAGGCCTGCAACGCGAACGCCTGAAGGTGTCCGGTGGTCAGGCGAAGTCAGGTCTTCCGGTGCGGTCGACTCGGGCGACGGTGCGAGATTCGGACCCGCTCACTGGGCGAAGACCCGGCGGGGTCAGATGCGGCCGCAGACAGGCCTGAGCAGCCGCAGTCTCCGTTGATTGGGAGGCTCGACGAGCCCACCGGAGTAGCTCCACCACTGCTCGACCGGCTGCGCGGCTCGGCCACGCAAGGCGACTTGGGCTCAATACACCGGACAGGGCAGACCCACGGCGGGCTACTCAGGTGGGCAGGTAGGCGACCAAGCTGGACCCCAGCACGCCGCCGAACACCGTGCGGTTGACCTCGGAAGCGGCGTTGGGCAACCACGGGCCACAGTGTCGGAGGTGCCGCCTGGCGGGAGCACCCACCACAGCATCGGAGGTGCCGCTCGGCGGAAGCACGCTCCGAGGAGCGCATGGGCATGGTGGTGAACACCGATGTCGGCTACAGCGGCCGCCGAGAGATCGTCGACGCGGCGCGCAAGCTGCAGCAGCACGCCAGGGCCGGGGGGACCGAGGAACTCGCGGATGTGCACCACAGCATCGGAGAGTGCGCCCGTTGGGAGCACACGAAGATCGGGAATGCGCCGGCAGGAACCGTAAAGATCGGGGATGTGCCTGCTGGGCAAGCATTACAGCGTCGGAGGTGCGCCCGGGGGCAGCACACGCAGGTCGGCGGGCGGGCCCTGGTCGATCAAGCGGCGGATCGCGTCGGTGTCCAGGTGATTGGCGACCAGGTCGCCGAGGAGGTCGAGTTGGGCGGCGCGGGCGGCGGCGAAGGAGGTGGTGGGATCGGGAGTGAAGCCGTCACGGCCTGAACGGGTCGCGGCCCAGGTGAGGATCGCGCGGCGGGCGGCGTCGTTCTCGAGGAGACCGTGCCAGTGGGTGCCGAGGACAGCGTCCGTGGCTACGCCCTCGGTGGTGCCGTCGGGTAGGTGGATCAGGGGCTCGTGCGGGCCTTGCCTGACCACTCGGCCGTGGTGGATCTCGTAGCCGGTCGCGGGATGCCCCATGACTGCCCCTTGTGGACGGGCCAGGATTTTCTCCTTGGCGAACTCGATGTCGACGTCGAGTAGGCCCAAGGCGTCCACGGAGCCTGCCGCCGACTCCACCCGGTCGTCGATTCGGGTGCCGAGCATCTGGAAGCCACCGCAGATGCCGAGTACTGGCAGGCCTCGACGGGCGTGGTCGGCTACGGCGTCGGCGAGGCCTGTGCGGCGGAGCCAGGCCAAGTCGTCCACTGTGGACTTGGAGCCGGGGAGGACGACCAGGTCGGCGTCGACCAGACGGGACGGGTCGGTGACGAAGCGGACCGAGACGCCCGGTTCGCAGGCCATCGCCTCGACGTCGGTGGCGTTGGAGATGCGTGGCAGGCGCACGACCGCGACGCGTAGCCACTGGGTGCCGACTGGGGGGCGTGGACGGCCGACGACGCCGTCCGCGGTGTAGGAGAGCGAGTCCTCGGCGTCGAGCCAGAGGTCTTCCGACCACGGGAGGACGCCTAGGACGTCGCGGCCGGTGAGGTGGGTGATCTGACGGAGTCCGGGTTCGAGAAGGGAGGGATCACCACGGAACTTGTTGATGACGAAGCCCGCGATGAGGGCTTGGTCGGCGGGGTCGAGTAGGGCAAGGGTGCCGAAGAGGTGAGCGAAGACACCTCCCCGGTCGATGTCGCCGACGACGAGGACAGGCAGGTGGGCAGCACGGGCCAGGCCCATATTGGCGATGTCGTTGGCGCGGAGGTTGATCTCTGTGGGTGAGCCCGCGCCTTCGCACACGACGACGTCGTAGTCGGCGCGCAGGTCGGCGAGGGTGGACAGGACGGTGTCCATCAGCTCAGCTTTGCGTGACCGGTACGACAGGGCTGTGGTGACGCCGACCGGCTTGCCGAGGACGACCACCTGGGAACTGCGGTCGGAGCCGGGCTTGAGCAGCACGGGGTTGAACCGAACGCTCGGTTCGAGCCCACAGGCCGCGGCTTGGAGGGCTTGGGCGCGGCCGATCTCTCCACCGTCCGCGGTGACCATGGAGTTGTTGGACATGTTCTGGGCCTTGAACGGGGCGACCTTGACCCCGGACCTGGCCAACCAGCGGCACAGACCAGCGACGAGGACGCTCTTTCCCGCGTCCGATGTCGTTCCGGCGATCAACAACGCTCCGGACATGTGCGCGTCCACTCCCCTCGGCTGCCGACAGGCTGCCATCATCCCCGTCATGCCCGCCGAACCCGTCACCGCCGTCCTGGTGCACAGCCCGTTCCTCGGGCCCGCCAGCCTGCGCCCGCTCGCCGACGCGCTGGCCGCGTTGGGGCACCCCGCGGTCCTGCTGGACCTCCGGCCCAGCGTGGTCACCCCACCCGTCCACCAACGGCTCATCGGGGCCTTCGCCGACGCGATGTCCGACGTGGCGCTGAGCGGCCCGGTTGTGCTCGTCGGGCACAGCGGCGCCGGGCCGCTGCTGCCCGCGTTCGCGGAGGACCTGGAGGACGCCGTCCAGGGGCTGGTGTACCTGGACGCCGGGCTGCCCACGCCGGGCCGGAGCTGGCGCGACATGTCGCCCGCCGATCTTTACAACCAGCTTCGGGAACGGAGCCGGGACGGGCAGCTGCCGCGTTGGCACCGCTGGTTCGACGACGACCCGCTGCTCGACCTGGTCGCCGATGAGGAACTCCGGGCCGAGATCGCCGACGAGGCGCCGGAGGTGCCGTTGGCGTTCCTCAAGGAGCCGCGTCCGACAGTCGAGTGGGAGGGCACGTCGAGTTACGTCGCGCTGTCCGCGGCCTACGCGGGGGAACTCGCCCGGGCCGAGGAGCTGGGCTGGGCGACGCGGCGGGTCGAGGCACACCACTTGGCGGCCGCGACGAACCCGGCGCCGGTGGCGGTGGCCATCCTGGAGGTCCTGCCCTAGGACCTGCGGGCACTGGCGCGCCTTCGCGTCTGAAAGGGCCTAGCGGACCGGCTCGCGCGCGCGTGCGTCCCGCCCGAGCAACGCGGGCGGGGCCTGTTGGCGTGCCGCTGAGCCGGCCCGGCCGCCGAGGGCCTCGTCCGGAGGCACAGGCCACGACCGCCGGGCCAGGCAAACAACGCTGGGCACGTTCCGACTCGCCCCGTGGGGGCCTGCCAGGCGACCACTTGGGCGCGCTGGCAGGCCGCGGCTGGACTGGGCCGGACAACGACGCTGGACTTGGACCGGCACCGCAAGCGGCGGTCGGCTGAGACAGCAATGCTGGGCAGCAACCAGCCCGGCCGCCGATCGTCCCGGCATCGACGCTGGGCGTGTACCGGCACGCCCCGCGGCGTTAGCCCATCGGTGCGGCCAGCGGCGGGTCGGGGCAGGCAGCCACCTTGGGCCCGACACCGCCCGCAACAGCCCCCGGCGACGACGCTGAGCGCACACCGGTGGGACCTCGGGCGAGTCAGAGCAGGCAACCACGCTGGGCTCACACCGACACCGCCTGCGACAGCCCGCGCCTGGCGGCAACACTCGGCACACCGGTGAGACCTGGGGCGAGTCAGGGCAGGCAGCCACATTGAGCGCGCAACGACACGGCCCGCCCGTGCCTGGCGACGACGCTGGGCGCGTGTCGGCGCGGCATTCGGTGGGTACGACGCCGGGTGGCGTGCGTTTGCGGGGGTGCCTGCCCGTCAGGGGAGGGTGAGGATCTCCGAGCCGGTCTCGGTTACGACGATGGTGTGCTCGAACTGGGCGGTCCAGCTCTTGTCCTTCGTGGTGACCGTCCAGTCGTCCGACCAGATGTCGTAGTCGATGCCGCCGAGGGTGATCATTGGCTCGATGGTGAAGGTCATGCCCGCCTCGATCTCGGTGCTGACCGATGGCTCGTCGTAGTGCAGGATCACCAGTCCACTGTGGAACGAGCGCCCGATGCCGTGGCCGGTGAAGTCGCGCACCACGCCGTAGTCGAAGCGTTTGGCGTAGGCCTCGATGACGCGGCCGATGACGTTGATGGCGCGGCCGGGGCGGACCGCCTTGATGGCTCGCATGGTGGCTTCGTGGGTGCGTTCGACGAGCAGCCGCGCCTCTTCGGCTACCTCTCCGGCCAGGAAGGTCGCGTTCGTGTCGCCGTGGACGCCGCCGATGAACGCGGTCACGTCGATGTTGACGATGTCGCCGTCCTCGATCACCGTCGAGTCCGGGATGCCGTGGCAGATGACCTCGTTGAGCGACACGCAGCAGGACTTCGGGAAGGCGCGGTAGCCCAGGGTCGACGGGTAGGCCTGGTTGTCGAGCAGGAACTCGTGCACCACGGCGTCGATGTCATCGGTGGTGGCGCCCGGTTTGACGGCCTTGCCACCCTCTTGCAGCGCCTGCGCCGCGATGCGCCCGGCCACGCGCATGGCCTCGATGATCTCCGGCGGTTGGACCCAGGGGTCGGTGTTCTTCCGCGGGGCGGGCTTGCCGACATACTCGGGGCGGGGAATGGCGGAGGGCACAGCGCGGCGGGGCGACTGCTCTCCTGGCTTCAGTGGGGCGCGCGACGACATGGAGTCCACCCTACGACCAGCTCAGCGCAGCGCGCCGAGGAACCTGGCGGTTGCCTGGACGGCCTTGCCTGACTCCCCCGCGTCCGTGAGTAGGACGGCGAAGGCAAGGTCGCCCTGGTAGCCGACGAACCAGCCGTGGGAGTGGGTGCCGTCGCCGAACTGGGCGGTGCCGGTCTTGCCCCGCACGTCCGGGAACGCCTGCAGTGCGCCTGCCGTGCCCACAGTGACGACCTCGCGCATCATGTCGCGGACCGAGGTGAGGACGGCGCCGGGGATGGGCTCCGGGGTGGTGTCGATCTTCGTCTCGCCCCCGCGGACCAGCACCGGCTTGGGCACGGTGCCCGAGGCGACCGTGGCGGCGACGACGGCCATGCCGAACGGGCTGGCCACGACCTTGCCCTGGCCGAAGCCGTCCTCCGCGCGTTCGACCTTGCCGGTGGCCGGGGGCACGGAGCCGGTGATGGTGGTCACGCCGGGGAGTACGTAGTCGACGCCGAGGCCGAGCTGCTTGGCCATGACGGTCAGCTCGTCCGGCGCCATGGCCACGGCGAGTTCGGCGAAGGTCGTGTTGCACGAGTACGCGAACGCCAGATGCAGCGGCACGACGCCCTTGTCGAACTTGTTGCTGTTGGGGATCTCGCGACCGTCGATGACCTTGGTGCCGGGGCAGCCGAGCGGCGTGTCGGCGGCGGCCTTGCCCGACTTCATCGCAGCCGCGGCGGTGACGATCTTGAACGTCGAGCCGGGCGGGTAGCGGCCGGTGAGAGCGAGCTGGCCCTCCTTGTCGGCGGGCGCGTTCTGCGCGACGGCCAGGATCTCGCCGGTCGACGGCTGGATGGCCACGATCATGGCGGGGGTGGGCACGTCGGCGATGGCGGCCTGCGCGGCGGTCTGGGTCTGCTTGCTCAGCGCGACCCGGATCGCGGTGGCGGGCTCGGGGGCCTTGGCGAACAGCTCCTCGACGTCGGCGCCCGCGCTGTCGACGGTGTGCACACTCCAGCCCGCGGCGCCCTGGACCTTCTCCTCGACGATCTTGCGGATGCTGGGCAGCAGCGAGGGCGCGAGGTTCTTGTCGACGGTGAGCAGCCGGGACTCGGCGGTGAACCGGACCCCTTGCAGCTCGTAGATCAGCGAGCGGACCTTCTGGTAGTCGGCGTCGCGCAGCGCCACGATCTGGTAGGCGTTGTCGCCCGCCTTGGCCGCCCCGTCGAGGATCGACTGCTGGGTGATCGACGGGTCGATGCCCGACAGCGCGCCCGCCAGCTGCCCGGCGATCGCGTTGGCGTCACCGGCCTTCGCCTTCTCGAACAGGACGGAGATGACGCGCTCAGGCTGCAGTACGGGGGTCCCGTCGCGGTCGAGCACGGGCGCGAGCGACGCCTCTGCGTCCTGCACGGCGATGGTCTGCTGGGTGGCGAGCTTGGGGTGCAGCACGGTGGGGTCCCAGTGGACCTTCCACGCGTCGTTCTCGGTGTGCAGGTCGAACGAGCTGTCGTAGGTCCAGAGCCTGCCGCGGCCGAGGTCCCAGGTGATCTCGAAGTTCGCCTTGGCCGACGGCTGCCCGTCTGCCGTGTCGACGCTGGTGACCCGCGCGATCACGGTCGCGGGTTTGAGCGCGCCGCGGACCTTGTCCATCAGTGCCTTGGCCGAGTCCGCGGCGTCGGTGCGCTGCGAGGCCGTCGCCGTGTCACCGCCGGCGAACGCGGCGACGAACTGGTCGGCCGTGTCCTGCGGCCCCGGGTCGGAGGCGAAGCTGCAGGCGGTCAGCGGGAGGGCGGCCACCAACGCGACGAACATCGCGGCGGGACGGCGGAAGGTACGGCGCACGCCCCGCAGTATGCCGAATGTTCAGAACAGGACGGTGGCGTACTGGCCGACCTGGGCGAACCCGATCCGGCGATACGCGGCGCGGGCGGCGGAGTTGTAGGAGTTGACGTACAGGCTCGCGGTGCGGCCCATACCGTCGACCAGGCGCTGCACGACGGCCGCCGTGCCCGCGCTGCCCAGCCCGTGGCCGCGCCGGTCCGGGTGCACCCAGACGCCCTGGATCTGGCCGACGGCGCTGGACAGGGCCCCGATCTCGGCTTTGAACACGACCTCGCCGCCCTCGAACCTGGCGAAGGCGCGGCCGCCCGCGATCAGTTCGGCGACGCGGGCGCGGTAGCCGGAGCCGCCGTCGCCGATCCGGGGATCGACGCCGACCTCCTCGATGAACATGGCGACCGCCGCGGGCAGGTAGCGGTCGAGCTCGTCCGGTCGGACCGGGCGGACCAGCGGGTCGGGGGTCACCGTCGGGGTACCGGAGATCGCCATCAGCGGCTGGTCGTCGCGGATCTCGCGAGGTGGGCCCCAGTCGGTCTCCAGCTCTGCCCACAGGCCGAGGACCTGCTCGGCCGGGCCGACCATCGACGAGCACATCCGGCGCCTGCGCAGTGCGCGCTCGGCGAAAGCCCGCAGCGCGGACCGCTTGCCGCGCAGCGGGATGAGGTTCGGACCGGCGAAACAGAGGGCTTCCAGGCGGGTCACCGGGCGTAGTCCGCGCAGGTCACAGCCCCAGACCTCGCCGCCGAGGCGCCACGGGTCCAGCCCGACGGACTCGATGCGGGACGCGACCATGCAGGACGCAACCGGGTCGGCGGTGAGCACGGCGCGCACCGCCTGACCATCCCGTTCGTCGAGCAGCCGCGCTCCTGCTAGCCGCAACACCCCATCAGCGTGCCAGATGGCCGGGCCCACCGGAAACGGATCACCTGGTCAGCCCCTTCCCGCCAAGTTGATCACGCAGGGTGAGCGCCGGGTCAGGGGATCAGTCGGGACCGGAGATCGGGGTCGCGCAGGGTCGGCAGCACGTCCCTGTCCCGGCCGAAGATCAGGTCGGCGCGGGGCACGCTCGCCTGCCGGAGCATGGCGTGGCCGACGTCGGCGAACGGCTGTTCGCGGATGGTGAGGATGGCCTCGTCCATGTCGGTCTCGTTGGCGGCCGCTCGGGCCGCGGACCAATTGCGCAGACTCGCGACCACCACCCGGCGGGCCTGCTGGCGGCCCCGGACGAGCAGTGGGCGATTGAGGCCGAACACGGTGATCGTCGCGATCCCTTTCGGTGTCGTGGCACGGTATTCGCCGACCGAGAGCGACAGCATCAGATGGTCGAACGGGTCCTCGCGGGTCGGGTCGATCAGCAGCGGCCTGCCCCGCTCGTCGACGGGGAACAGGTTGCGCTTGTGGTGGCTGTTGCAGACCGAGCACGCGAGCAGGTGGTTGGGCCAGTCGAAGGTGCGCAGCGGGGTTCGCGACAGCGGGTCGAAGTGGTCGATGTCGGCGCCGAGGCTGTCGCCGCAGTACATGCAGCGCTGCACGCCGGGTGCCATGACCGCCAGCGCCTCGCGGAGCATGCCCTTGACCGCCGAATTGGAGCGCCAGAGCGCGCGCGCCGACCCCACACGTTCCGCTGGGCGGACGGCGGCGATCTTGTCGGTGAGCTCGGACAATCGGTCGACGGTGGGTGGTGGCAAAGTGACGCGAGCGATTTGGATCACGCGCCTGCGGCTCCCGCTTCGTGCAGCCGGGCGGTCACCTCACCCACCCTGGCCACGGGTGAACTCTCGAGCATTTCCCGCAGCTGCAAATAGCGCCGTTCTTGTTCCTCGTCGGCCATGTCGCTGACCACCGCGACCTCAAGATCCACGAGTTCGCGGCGCAATGACTGGGCCTTCTCCGAGTATGGCGTATCGAGCCCGAAAAGGTCAGAGAGAACCGCGTCGTCGCCGCTGCCGAAAACGATGCGCTCATACAGGTCGTGACCGACGACAGAAGGTGGTTCTTCCTGGTCGGGACCGGGTAGGCGGATCAGACCACCGGGGTCGGCGGCCTGGCAGATGTACGGACTGTGCGTCGTCACGACGAATTGAATGTTGGGAAAATGAGACTTGAGCCAGCCGCCGATGCGCTTCTGCCACGAGACGTGCAGGTGGGCGTCGACCTCGTCGATGATGACTACGCCGGGTGCGGTCACCGTGGTGACCCCGTCGGTGGTCCTCACCGGAATGGAGCCGTAGGCCTCGTTGATCTGCTTGAGCAAATCGACAACGAGTGCCGCTACCGTTCGGTAACCGTCACTCATTTCGCGCAACGGGAATCTTTTGTCGCCGTTGGCGACCCAGAGGCCGTCCGAATCGATTTTCTCGATCCGATAACCATCTGGCAGCAATCCGTTCGCCAGGATTTCCAGAGCTGCTTCCTTAAGCTGCTCGGCGCCCGGTCGCTGTTCCAACGTGCGCAAATGCTGTTCGATGAGCCAGCCGACACCCTCCGCGAGCGAGGCGTCCTCGTGAAAAAGACTCACCAATCGCGCGACGGGGCCGGGACTAAGCATCAACCGTTGTGCGTCACCCGCGCCACCGACAAGTCGCCGGAATGGCCCATAGGCGGCGCAAAACCACCCGCCAGGGTTATCTTGCCAAGGTCCACGCGCCGACTGGCTGCGGCTGCCGGGGCTGCCGACCGGCGCCAGCGACGGCTGCGTGGATCGCCTGCCGTCGAGGTCGTCGGGGTAGGTCCACTGCAGGCCCGCGGCGAAGTCCTTGGCCGGGAGCCTGCCCTTGCCGTAGAACCGGTCGTGGCCCGCGTCGTAGGCGACGCGCACCTGGGCGACGGCTTCCCGCTCGCCGAGCGACACCCAGTTCTCGAAGTCCGGCACGAGGCTGCGGGCCACCGCGGGGCCGCCAACGGCCAACGCGATGCCCCGCAGCAGCGAGGTCTTGCCCGACCCGTTGCGCCCGGCGATGACGGTCCAGCCCGCGTAGGTCCGGTCCGGCCTGGTGAGGTCCAGATCGACGTCGCGCGCACCGGAGAAGCCGCGGATGTTCCGCAGGGTCACACGGGCGAGGTACATGCCAAGTCCCCTTCGCAGCCAGACTCAGCGAACTTTACGGAACATAGTCAGCAATCGTCAGCCGACCGTGACCGAAGGCGTCCCTTCGGACCCCTCCATTTGCTCCGCCAGGCGCATCGCTTCCTCGATGAGGGTCTCCACGATCTGGTGTTCCGGCACGGTTTTGATGACCTCGCCCTTGACGAAGATCTGGCCCTTGCCGTTGCCGGAGGCCACACCCAGGTCGGCTTCCCGCGCCTCGCCCGGCCCGTTCACGACGCAGCCCATGACCGCCACGCGCAGCGGCACCTCCATGCCCTCCAGGCCCGCGGTCACCTCGTCGGCCAGCTTGTAGACGTCGACTTGGGCGCGCCCGCACGACGGGCAGGACACGATCTCCAGCTTGCGCTGCTTGAGGTTGAGCGACTGCAAGATCTGAATGCCGACCTTGACCTCCTCGACCGGCGGCGCCGACAGCGAGACCCGGATCGTGTCGCCGATGCCCTGGCGCAGCAGCGCGCCGAACGCGACGGCGGACTTGATCGTGCCCTGGAACGCCGGGCCCGCCTCGGTGACACCGAGGTGCAGCGGGTAGTCGCACTGCTCGGCCAGCAGCTCGTAGGCACGGATCATCACGACCGGGTCGTTGTGCTTGACCGAGATCTTGATGTCGTGGAAGTCGTGCTCGGCGAACAGCGACGCCTCCCACATGGCCGACTCCGCCAGCGCTTCCGGCGTCGCCTTGCCGTACTTCTTCATCAACCGGGGGTCCAGCGAACCGGCGTTGACGCCGATGCGGATCGGCGTGCCGTGGTCGCGCGCCGCGGCGGCGATCTCCTTGACCTGGTCGTCGAACTTGCGGATGTTGCCCGGGTTCACCCGCACCGCCGCGCAGCCCGCCTCGATCGCGGCGAAGACGTACTTGGGCTGGAAGTGGATGTCGGCGATCACCGGGATCTGCGACTTGGTCGCGATGGCCGCCAACGCATCCGCGTCGTCCTGCGACGGGCAGGCCACGCGCACGATGTCGCAGCCCGACGCGGTCAGCTCGGCGATCTGCTGCAGCGTCGCGTTGACATCGGCGGTCACCGTCGTCGTCATCGACTGCACCGAGATCGGGTGGTCACTGCCGACGCCCACCTGGCCGACCCGCAGTTGCCGGGTCTTGCGGCGCTCCGAGAGCACCGGCGGCGGCAACGCGGGCATTCCGAGCATGACGTCGGACATCTGGGACCTCTCCTGGTTTATTGCAATCGAATGGGGTTGACGACGTCGGCGGTGACGGTGAGCAGCACGACCGCGCCGCCCAGGACCACCAAGACCATGGTGATGCCGGTGAGCCGGGTGTAGTCGACCGGGCCCCCGGGGGCCAGACCGCGCAGTTTGCGGACCATGTCGCGGACCCGCTCGTAGAGCGTGATGGCGATGTGGCCGCCGTCGAGCGGGAGCAGCGGCAGCAGGTTGAACACGCCGACGAAGAAGTTCAGCGCGGCGAGCATGAGCACGAAGATCGACCAGATGCCCCGCTCGGCGGCGTCGGCGCCGATGACGCTCGCACCGACGACGCTGACCGGACGCTCGGGATCATTCTCCTCGCCCCCGATCGCGCGGATGACGGCGGGGATCTTCTCTGGGAACTTCATGAGTCCTTCCCAGGTCTTGGCGAACATCTCGCCGGTGAAGGCCACGGTGCCGCCGATAGCGGTCAGGCCGCCGTACTGGATCAGGTCGCCGCTCTGCGCGATGCCGACGGCGCCGACCTCGGCGAGCTTGTTGTCGTCCGCGCCGACCTTCGAGCCGACCGGCACCCGCTGGACGGTGGCGACGTCGACCTTCATCGAGATCTCCTCGCCGTCGCGGGACACCACGAAGGTGCTCTCCCCGCGCAGGTCGCGGATCTTCTTGACCGCGGCCTCCCAGGTCTCCACCCGCTGGCCGTCGACGCTGATGATCTCGTCACCGACCTTGATGCCCGCCGCGGCGGCGGGCGACGGGTCGCCGGAGCCGCACTCGGGGAGCTTGAGGGTCTTGGGGTCCTGGCTGGTGGGCGCGCACGCGGTGGCGCCGACGAAGGGCCGCTCGGTGTAGTTCGGCAGGCCCAGCGTCACGGCCATCAGGTACAGGATGATGAAGCCGAGGATGAAGTGCGTGATCGATCCGGCGGACAGCACGACGACGCGCTTCCACGCCGGGTAGCGCCACATGGCCCGCGGCGCCTCGTCCGGGGTGACCTCGTCGAGTGCGGTCATGCCCGCGATGTCGCAGAACCCACCGAGCGGGATCGCTTTGAGGCCGTACTCGGTCTCACCGCGGCGGAACGAGAAGACCTTCGGACCGAAGCCGACGAAGTACCGCCGGACCTTCATCCCGAACATCTTGGCGGTGTACATGTGCCCCGCCTCGTGCAGCGCGACGGACACACAGATCCCCAGCGCGAAGAGCACGAGCCCCAGCAGCCAAACGAGCACGTCAGATCCTTCCCGGCCCGACGACGCCATCCGGGCCAGCGGTCACCGCGAGGTGTTCTCGCGCACGGGCGCGGGCCCAGTGCTCGGCGGCGAGCACCTCCTCGACGTCGCGCGGCTCACCGTGCCAGGCCGCCGCGTCGTCGAGTACCCGACCAATAGTGTCCACAATGGCTGTGAAAGTGGTGTCGCCTCGGAGGAACGCCGCGACGGCCTCCTCGTTGGCCGCGTTGTACACCGCGGGCAGGCAGCCGCCGGTCTCCCCGGCGGCGCGGGCGAGCCGCACGGCGGGGAACGTCTCGTGGTCCAGCGGCTCGAAGGTCCACTGGCTCGCGGTGGTCCAGTCGCACGCCTTGGCCGCGCCGGGGATCCGGTCGGGCCAGCCGAGGGCCAGCGCGATCGGCAGGCGCATGTCCGGCGGGCTGGCCTGGGCCAGCGTGGAGCCGTCGGTGAAGGTGACCATGGAGTGCACGATCGACTGCGGGTGCACCACGACGTCGATGCGGTCGTACGGCACGTCGAACAGCAGGTGCGCCTCGATCAGCTCCAACGCCTTGTTGACCAGTGACGCGGAGTTGACGGTGATGACCGGACCCATCGCCCAGGTCGGGTGGGCGAGTGCCTCTTTGGCGGTGACGTTGGTCAGTTCCGACCGCTGCTTCCCCCGAAAGGGTCCACCCGATGCGGTGAGCACGAGTCGGTCGACCTCGTCGGCCCGCCCGCCGCGCAGCGCCTGGGCCATCGCGGAGTGCTCGGAGTCGACGGGGACCAGCTGACCAGGCTTGGCCGCGCTCAGGACCAGGGATCCGCCCGCGATGAGCGACTCCTTGTTGGCCAGGGCGAGCCGGGCGCCGGACTCCAGCGCCTTGAGCGTGGCGGGCAGGCCCTGGGAGCCGGTGATGGCGTTGAGGACGATGTCGGCGGGCACCGCGTCGATCAGGTCGGTGACCGCGTCGGGGCCCGCGAAGATGCGCGGCATCTTGAACTGCCCCTGGGCGAATCCGCGGACCTGCGCCTCGGCGAACAGCGCGAGCTGGACGTCGGTGGCGGCGGATGCCCTGGTCACGGCGATGGCGTCGACGGCGAACTCGAGGGCCTGGGCGGCCACCAGCGCCGGGTCGGCTCCGCCCGCGGCGATGCCCGCGACGGTGAACCGGTCGGGGTTGGCGGCCACGACGTCGAGGGCCTGGGTGCCGACGGAGCCGGTCGACCCGAGTACGAGCAGTGAGCGCCGGGGCGCGGTGGAGGGAGTCATCACCACCATTGTCCCCGAGGTCGGCGCGGCGTTCGCACGGGTCCGGGCTGTCCTTCGCCGTGGGTGACGCGGCGCTCGGCGCCCGACCCGGCCAAGCGAGTGACCGTTAGCCCATTCGGCCTAATTTCGACCCGTTGGGGCATGGCGGGCGATCTTTGGGGGCATGTCATCGGCGAACAACGAGCATAAGGAGCACCGATGGGCATCCTCGGCTGGATAGTTCTCGGCCTGCTGGCCGGTCTGATCGCCAAGGCGATCATGCCGGGCAACGACCCGGGTGGCGTCATCGTCACCATGCTGATCGGAATCGTCGGCGCGATCCTCGGCGGTTTCATCGGCAACGCCCTCTTCGGCGGTGGCCTGGCGACGTTCTTCAACCTGCGCACCTGGCTGCTGGCCATCCTCGGATCGCTCATCCTGTTGGGCGTGTACCGACTGGTGACCGGGGGACGCGGACGAGCTCGGGTCTAGCGACCCTTGTCACACCTGCGGGCGTCGTGGTGACCACGGCGCCCGCAGTGCTGTCCGGGTATGGAACGATGAGCCGCGCACGGATCGATCAGCCTGGAGGAAACGTGGCTCGCTCGGAGCTGGAGAAGCGCAAGGCGACCCCCGCCGCCGCGTTCAAGGTCAGCCCGCAGGAGGAGCCCTCCGCCGAGTGGGGCTGGCACGGCGGGTTCCCGCGGGCCACCCTCGGCGCGGGTGTGCTCGTCGGCCTGGCCATGTTCGGGATGCTGATCGGCAACCACACCGGCTGGACCGAGAACCTGTGGCTCATCGGCACCGGCCTGTTCCTGCTGGCAGGCGTGGGCTGGCTGGTCCACAAGCGCCGCACGTCCTGGCGCGCCTGAGCCACGCCGCTGCCTGCGCCCGGCGCGCGTGATCGGTCCGCCGCTACGCGACGGTCTTCTCCGGGCGGGGCAGTTTCGCGATCAGTTTCTTGATCGCCCGCTGCAGATCCGCCTCGTCGTGGCCGAAGTCGGTCAGGTACGACCGCAGTGCCGCCAGGATCAGCGTCAGCTCGTCGTCCGCGACTTCGATGACCTTCGTCGCCATGGGTCAACGGTACGCCTCAGAAGGTCGAATGGCCTTCCGTCTGCGGCGGCGAGGACCGCATTCCCCTTGAAGTCCTTTGTGGATGGTGATGGGTAACGAAGGCGGCCGGACCACGACTCAGTTCTCGTGACGACGATCGCGCGCGAGGGTGTCGGACGACTCCGCTTCCTGCCGCTCTTCCTCCCTGTCTTCCTTCTGTTCATCGCGATTTCGCTGACACCTGTCGCGCCCGCCAAGGTCACCGATGGCCTCTACCGCATCGACACGCCTGAGTACTCGATCGGCCATCAGGACATCGACTGCGTCAAGGACGGCACGGTCGCGACGTGCACGACCCCGGTCGCGGGCAAGGACTTGACCGTCGTCCTCGACACGGACAAGTCCGCGGGGTACTTGACCTGCGACGCCGCCTACGACGGGCGCGACGTGTCGTGTCAGCGGACATTCGACTACGGACCGGGCTCGGACCGGATCTGGCTCGACACCTCCCTGGGCGTGTCCGCCCAGCAGGCCGCGGAACTGCGCGCGGCGGTGCCATGGTGGAACGCGCTGATGGACGGCCCGTGGATCCTGGTGGCCCTGGGCCTGCTCGCCGCCCTCGCCGTGGCGTTCGGGCTCATGGCGTGGTTCTGGTCGGCGACTCCCCGCCCGGCCGCGCCGCGGCGACTGGCCCGAACCGCCGCCACCGGAATCCTCGCGTGGACCTTTCCAGCGCAATCGGGACTCGTGCTGGCCACGCCGAACATGAGCTTCCTCTACGTGCTGCTCATCCCGCACTCGGTGGTGATCCCGGCGGCGGCGATGGCGATGTGGCAGTGGACGGCGGCGGGCGCGGTCACGGGGGCGGTCTGGCAGCGCGTGCGGCACGTTGCGGTAGCGGTCGTGGTGACGGTTGTCTACGGCGCGGCGATGACGCTGTGGCTGTCGATGGCGGCCGGTTTCCCGGACTAAGCACCGTGGAACAATCCATACGGTGATTAGGTTCGAGGCTGCGGCGGGCAGTGTGGTCGGGACCCGCTACCGGGCCAACTTCGACGTCGCGCACCTGGCGGTCGATCCGCTCGTCGCGGTGGTGGCCGACGGCATGGGCGACGGCGAGGGCAGCACCCGCGCCGGGCGGGCCGCGGTGGACGCGTTCGTCGGGCTGGTCACCGCGGACCCGACGCCGCGACTGCTTCTCGACGCCGTCGCGACGGCGCAGGGCGCGGTCGCCGAGGTCGCCCGCCAGGTTCCCGGTCTCGCCGGATGCACCCTTACCGCGCTTGTGGAGAGCGGCGAGGATCTGTGGATCAGCCAGATCGGTGACTCGCGGGTCTACCGCCTGCGGTCGGGTCTGCTCGAACTGCTGACCGTCGACCACACGATGGCGTGGCTCGGTGCCGTGCATGGCTGGTACGCCTTCGAGTCCCCGCAGGCCGCGGCCGCGCGCTACCACCTGACCCGATACGTCGGCCATCCCGCCAAGCCCGAGCCCGACGTCGTGCACGTCAGCCCGCGCGCGGGCGACGTCTACCTGCTGTGCACCGACGGCGTCGCCGAGCAGGTCCCGTACACGCTGCTTCTGGAGACCCTCGGCAAGTCGATCACCCAGCAGGCCAAGGTCGACGCGCTGCTGACGGCGGCCGACGCGGCGGGCGGCCGGGACAACGCGACCGCGATCGTCGTGGAGTGCCGCTGATTGTGTGAGCGGCCCCGCCGCCGTGTACGCGATCTGTACGCGGCCGTGGCCGGTCTGTACGCGGCGTGCGCGAGCGTGACGGCGAGCGTGAATCCGCGATCACACAATGGAGACGACATGGGAGCAGGAACACGCGCCGCGACGGCCTTGGGGGTCGTCGCGGCGCTGGCGTTCGCGGTGCCGGGGAGCGCGCACGCGGGGCCGCGGTACGGCGGCACGCTTCGGCTGGTCGGACTCAACGACGTCGACCACTTCGACACGGCGAGCGGGTACTCGGTGACCGCGACGATGATCCAGCGGGCCTACACCCGCCAACTCGTCACGTATCCGACCACCGACGACACCGCGCGCGCAGGCCAGTTGGTCGCCGATCTGGCCACCGAGGTACCAACCGCGGCGAACGGCGGGATCAGCGCGGACGGCCGGACCTACGACTTCCGGATCCGGCGCGGGGCCAAATGGGACGCGCCGTCCGGGCCGCGCCAGGTGACCGCCGCGGACGCGGTGCGCGGGTTCGAGCGGCTGTGCAACCCGGTGGCCGGGACCCCCGCCGCGCAGTACTTCACCGAGACCATCGTCGGCATGCGGGAGTTCTGCGATGGCTTCGCCGGTGTCGCGCCGGAGACCGGCGCGATCGCCAAGTACCTCGCCGACCACGACATCGCGGGCGTCCGGGCGACCGGCGAGCTGACGGTCCGGTTCACCCTGGCCGCGCCGAACCCGGACTTCCTCGACATCCTGGCGCTCGGCTTCTCCTCGCCCGCGCCGCGGGAGTACCTGCGCTACCTGCCCGACAGCCCGGAGTTCCGGCAGCACACCATCTCCGACGGGCCTTACCGGATCTCCTCCTACACCCCCGGCGCGGC
Source organism: Actinokineospora sp. (assembly GCA_035540215.1). Classification (GTDB taxonomy): domain Bacteria; phylum Actinomycetota; class Actinomycetes; order Mycobacteriales; family Pseudonocardiaceae; genus Actinokineospora. Next base: position 42,115 of record DATLIA010000343.1, read on the forward strand.
GATGGTGTTCACCCGCAACCCGGCGTGGGACCCGCGCACCGACCAGGTCCGACGTGCCTACGTCAACCGGATCGAGGTGCGAGAGGGGATCGACCGGCAGCAGGTGGTCACCATGATCGACAACGGCGAGGCGGACGCGACCTGGGACGTGCCGGTGCCGCCGGACCGCCTGGCGCCGCTGCTCGCCGCGGACGACCCGCGGCTGCACCACGCCGACGTCGGCATGATGGAGCCGTACCTGGTGATCAACATGCTCAGCCCGAACCAGGAGCGGGCGACGAACAAGCCGCTCGTGCGCCAGGCCCTGCAGTACGCGGTCGACAAGGCCGCGGTCGCCGACATCGCGGGCGGGGAGAAGATCGCCAGGCCCGCGTGCCAGATCCTGCCGCCGACGAACCCTGCGTACCGGCCTTACTGCCCCTATGAGACCCCCGGCCACCGCGGTGACCCGGCGAAGGCCCGGCAGCTGCTGGCCGACGCGGGCTACCCCAACGGCCTGACGCTGAAGATGCTGCACAGCGACATCCCGCCGCAGCCCGCGGTCTCCCAGTCGGTGCGCGACAGCCTGGCCCGCGCCGGGATCACCGTCGAGCTGGTCCAGGTCGGCATCGGCGACTACTACGGCAAGTACCTGGCCGAGGGCTCCTACGCCCGCGACGGGTCGTGGGACATCGTCGCGCCGAACTGGCGGCCGGACTGGCTCGTCGGCGCCAACGCGCGGGGCATCTTCAGCCCACTGTTCGACGGCTCGGCCTACACCGCGGACTCGGCGAACTTCGGCACGAACTATGGGTTCTACAAGAACCCGCGCACCGACGACCTGATCCGCCAGGCACTGACGGCGCCGGACTCGGCCACCGCGAACACGCGGTTCCAGGAGGCGGAGGCGCAGATCCTGGCCGACGCGGCGGTCGTCCCGATCGTGGTGCGGGACGCGACGTTCTTCGTGTCGAGCCGGGTGCGCGGCGCGGTGCGCTTCCCGAACGCGCGGCTGGACCCGACCAACGGGTGGCTCGCCAGGTAGTTCCGGCCGCCCAACAGGATGCCCGCCCCCACTCACCGCGAGTGGGGGCGGGCATTCGCGTTTTCGCAGGCAGTGACGGCTTGTACGCGATCTGTACGCGGGTGGGACTGATCTGTACGCGGTGCGGGAGAAAGTTGCGTCGCTGATGTCGCGTCCGCGGCATCGGGGGGCGTTTGGCTTTCTGGGACACGGGGGTTCCGACCGAATGACGCGAGTTTTGAGAAATCCGACTGAAGCGATGACCGAGCTGCTGCAGGGCAGGCTCGACGAACTCAAGCGCGCGGGCCTCTACCGCGAGTTCGTCGCCTGCTCGCACACCGTGGCCGAGCGCGGCAGCGCCGTCCACGACGGTCAGCACATCGAGATCTGGTGCAGCAACGACTATCTGGGCCTGAGCCAGCACGAGGACGTCGTGCGCGCGCAGGCCGAGTCGACGCTGTCGCACGGCACGGGCAGTGGCGGATCGCGCAACATCGGCGGCACGAGCGCGGCGCACGTCGAGCTGGAGACCAGGCTGGCCGCGTGGCACCGCAAGGAGCGCGCGCTGACCTTCTCCAGTGGCTACGTGGCCAACTTCGAGACGCTGAGCACGCTGATCGCGGCCATCCCGGACCTGGTGGTGTTCTCCGACGCGAACAACCACCGGTCACTGATCGAGGGCATCATCCGCTCCGGCGCGACCAAGCATGTGTTCCCGCACAACGATGTCGACGCGCTGGCGGCCGCGCTCGCCTCCTACGAGCGTGACCGGCCGAAGCTGATCGTCTTCGAGTCGATCTACTCGATGGACGGCGACCTCTCGCCCGTGTCGGCGATCTGCGACCTGGCCGACGAGTACGGCGCGCTCACCTTCCTCGACGAGACGCACTCGATCGGGATCAAGGGCGCCACCGGGGCGGGGCTCTGCGAGGAGCTCGACGAGTACCGGCCCACGTTCATCCAGGGCGTGTTCGGCAAGGCGTTCGGCACCCTCGGCGGCTATGTCGCGGGCCCGGACGTCGCGCTGGACTACGTGCGGTCGCACGCGCCTGGATTCATCTTCACCACCGCGCTGCCGAACGCGTCGCTGGACGCCACGCTCAAGGGCCTCGACCTGGTCCAGGCGGGCGTCGGCCTGCGTGGCGACCTGATGGCCAACGTGCGTGACCTCAAGGCCCAGCTGCGTGCCGAGGGCATCGAGTTCATCGACGCCGACAGCCACATCGTGCCGGTCATGGTGCGCGGCGAGGAACGTGTCCGGCGGGTCGCCCGGCTGCTCCTCGACGAGCACGGCATCTACCTGACGGCGGTCAACTTCCCTTCTGTGCCAAAGGGCGCCGAGCGGTTCCGGGTCACCGTCGCACCGCACCGCACCGCTGAGCAGATCACCCATTTCGTCAGCGCGTTGCGTAGCGCGCTGGCCGAGCACTAGCCGAAGGAAGAGACATGAAGATCAGCCAGATCACCCCGTTCATCGGAGCCGAGCTCTCCGGCGTCGACTACGCCGCGCTCGCCGAGCCCGACGTGTTCGCCGAGCTCGTCAACGCGCTGCACCAGCACGAGCTGGTCATCGTGCGCGGCCTGGAGCTGACCCCGCGCCAGCAGATCGACCTCGCGGGCCTGCTCGGCAAGCCGGTGCCGTTCGTCATCCAGAAGTACCGCCACCCGGAGTTCGAGGAGATCATGATCTCCTCGAACGAGCTCAAGGGCGACAAGCCGGTCGGCGTCGCGCGGGTGGGCAACTTCTGGCACCAGGACTCGACCTTCGTCGCCGACCCGGCGCCCTACACGATGCTGCACGGGGTCAACGCGCCGTCGACCACCGGCCACACCCTCTTCGCCAACGCCGCCGACGTCTACGACCGGCTGCCCCAGGAGTGGAAGAACCGGATCAAGGGCCGGGTCGGGCTCGGCTCGGTGGCCAAGCGGCTGCGCATCCGGCCGGAGCACGTCGGCCTGTCGGTCGCCGAGTTCCGCGCGCTCGCCGAGATCGAGCACCCCAAGGTCGAGCACGACCTGGTGAAGATCGACCCGCACACCGGCCGCGAGTACCTGTTCGGGTCGCCGGAGTACCTCGACTCGGTCATCGGCTTCGACGCGAACGAGAACGAGGCGTTCTTCGCCGTCATCGACGCCCTCCTCGCCGACGACGACCACGTCTACACGCACCGCTGGACGCAGAACGACCTGGTCATCTGGAAGACCGCGACCACCTACCACGCGGCGACCGCGGTCGAGCCGGGCGTGCCGCGCACGATGCACCGCGTCAGCATCGAAGCGCGCTGATGGGCGGGATAGTCGACTTCGAGGTCGCCTACCCGCGGTCGCGCCGCGGTGTCGCCGAGATGTCCGCGTCGTCCACTGTGGACGTCGCGGACCTCATGGCGATCACGCACACCTCGGCGATCCCGGCGCTCGGCGACGACGAGCAGTCGTGGCGGCTGGCCGTCGACGCCGCCGAGGCGCTGCTCGCCCGCACCGGCGTCACCCCCGCGGAGATCACCCAGGTGATCTTCGCGGGGTCCGGCGAGTGGGACCTGCCGTTCTGGTCGCCCGCGGCCAAGGCGGCGGCCGCGCTCGGCGTGGGCCGGGCGCACTGCTTCGAGGTCACCAACTTCTGCAACGCGGGCATGACCGCGATCCAGGTCGCGCTCGACAAGATCTCCGCGCGCGGCGCCGGCCTGGTCCTCGTCCTGATCGGCGACCGGCTCACCCGCATGGTCGACTACGGCGATCCCGCGTCGAAGGAGCTGTTCAACTTCGGCGACGCGGCCGCCGCCGTACTGGTCTCCGGCGCGGACGCCCGGTTCGAAGTCCTGCACTCGGCGATGCGCACAGATCCCGAGTGGGTGGACTACTACTACGGCGAGCACAGCCGGGGCGGGGTCACCATCCGGCGGGCCGCGCACCGCCCCGGGCTGGCGTCGGTCTACGTGGAGAACTTCTCCCGGTTGATCGACGAGACGCTCCACGCGGTGTCGGCGAAGGTCGACGACGTGGCCTGGTTCCTGATCAACCACGGCGACCGGCGGATGCACGAGCGGCTGCTGGACACCGTGGGGATCCCGCGGTCGAGGAGCACGTTCAACTACGACCACCTCGGCCACATGAGCGGCGCGGACACGCTGATCGCCCTTGGCGACCTCCGCGACCGTGGCGAGCTCCGGCGCGGCGACCTGGTGCTGCTCGCCACCAGCGCGATGGGGTTCAGCTGGGGAATCACCGCATTGGAGTGCGCGGCATGAGGATCCTGATCATCCACCAGGTGCCGTACCGGAAGGTCCACTACCGCCGCGGGCTCGACCATGAACGGCACGACGTCACCTACATCGGCCACCCCGGGCGGATGGCCGACCTGCCATCTGACCTGCGGTCACGGCGGATCGTGCTAGAGCCCGACGAGGACATCGTCGCCGGGATCACCGCGCGCGTGCGCCGAGAGGACGGCTACGAGCACGTCATCGCGCTCTCTGAGTTCGGTGTCGTGGAGGCCTGCCTGGTCCGGGACCACCTTGGGCTCCCGGGCCCGGCCGTCGCCGACGCGGAGCGGGTGCGCGACAAGGTCAAGATGAAGGAGGCGGTCGCGGCGGCCGGGGTGCGGGCACCCCGGTTCGTGGCCGCCCCCGGCGGGACTCTGCCGTGGTCGGGCCGGACGGTGGTGAAGCCAAGGCAGGGAGCCAGCGCCGAGGGTGTGGCGGTCCACGCGAGCACCGAGGCGGCGATCGCCGCGTACCGGGCCCTCGATGATCCCACCGCCTTCGAGTTGGAGGAGTACGTCGACGGCGACATGCACTGCGCCGACGGCAACGTCGACGGCGGCAAAGTGACCGGCTTCTCCATCAGCCGGTACGTCAACACTCCCCTCGACTTCATCGACGGCGTGCCCTACGGGGCGTTCCACGTCGCCGACGCCGAGCGGCACCGTGACTTCGTCCAGAGCGTGGTGACCGCCCTCGGCATCCGCGAGGGCAGCATCCACCTTGAGTTCTTCCTGACCCCGCTGGACGAACCGGTGTTCCTGGAGATCGCCAACCGGGTCGGCGGGGCGGGCCTCATCGACGCGCACCTCCGCCACACCGGTGTGCACCTGCCGTCGCAGGAGATCGCCATCCGGCTCGGCCTGCCGATGCCGGAACCGGACGCCCCCAGCGGGAAGTACCACGGCTGGCTCGCTTTCCCCGGCCACCACCTGGCGCCGGAGACGCAGCTGAGGGCGTCCGTCCCAGGTCACCTCCGCCACAACACGTGCGTGGACAAGCTGCACGAGCTTGCGCCAGGTGACGCGCTGCCGGACCACGTCACCTATCAGGAGTGGCTGGTCCCCCTGTTCTTCGAGGCATCACACGCGGACTCGGACGAACTGGCCGGATTCCTGCGGGAGTGCGCCCGGTCGGTCGTCATGACGGAGGTCTCCGGATGAGGTACTACCCCACCGACGTCGTGCTGGCGGTCGAGTCGGTCGGCCACACGCTGGCCGACCCCACATCACCGGCCGCCCGGCTGCTCGCGGCGACCGAGTTGGGCGGCCTGTTCGACGCCGACACGCTGGCCGAGGGGCTGGACGAGCTGTTCGGCGGGCTCAGCCAGTTCCCATGGCCGCCGATGGTCGACACCGACGACGTCGACGAGCTCACCCCGGTCGGGACGGTCGTCCTGGACGACACCGAAGCAACCGCCACGCTGCGCGGCGTGTTCCTGGCCTGGGCGGCGGGCAACGGCGTCGTCATCCGCACGGTTCGGCGAAGGTTCTGGGACGCCTTGCTGGACCTGTTGCGGGACAGCGGGTGTCCCCTGCCGGACGGCACCACCGCCGACCCGGACTCGGCCGTCGACGGGCAGTTGGTCGACGTGCCGAAACCGGCCGTCCGCGCCGAGGTACACGTCCCGTGGAACACCGTGATCGCGCTCGACTGCCGTTCGGCGTGGGCGCGCGAGCTGTTCCGTCGGGAGCACCTGGCGGGCGTGCGGCTCGCCACCATGCGCGAAGGCGATCCGCACACCACCGGCAGGCTCGACGCGAAGCTCCGCTACCTCGTCGCCAAGGCGCGCCGCGCGCCGTTCCACCGCGACAGGAACCTGCCCGCCGTGTCCGGGATCGCCGACCTCACCCGGCTGCCGATCATGGAGAAGGACGATCTGGAGGTCAACTCGCTGCCGCGCAGCCGGGCCATGGACAGTGGCGCGCGGCCTAGTGGCGAGGTGCTGCGCAGCGGCGGTTCCAGCGGCGCGCCGCGCTATGTCGTCTACTCCCGCACTGATCTGCACAACATGATCCGTGAGGCCATCCCGCAGTACTACGCCCTTGGCCTGCGCGCGGGCGACCGGCTGATCAACACCCTGTTCGGCGGCAAGATGTACGGCGGCCTGACGACGACCGTCGCCGAGCTGAGCCGGATGGCGGTCGAGTGCTACACCACCGCACAGCTCACCACGGTCGACGACCTGCTGATGCTCGCAGGCGACTTCGGCGCGAACGCGGTGCTTGCCCAGCCCGCGATGCTGCTGCCGCTGCTGCGCGAGGCCAAGGAGCGCGAGCCCGGTCTGCGGCTGCGCAAGGTGATCTACGGCGGCACGCCCATGGCCGAGGCCGACAAGACGTGGCTGCGCGAGAACCTCGGCACCGAGGTCATCTCCAGCATGCTGGCCGCCAACGACGGCGCCCAGCTCGGCTACCAGTGCGGCGAGCTCGGCGGCACGCTGCACCACATCTGCGACGACTACAACCTGATCGAGGTCGTGGACGCGCACGGCGATCCCGTCCCTGACGGGGAACTGGGCGATCTGCTCATCACCAACCTGCAGAAGTTCGAGGGCGCGCTGATCCGCTACCGGATCGGCGACTGCGGCCGGATCCGGCACGTCGACTGCGCCTGCGGGATGTCCGGGCGGGTGCTGGAGTACGCGGGACGCTCCGACGGGCAGATCGAGATCATCAGCAGGCGGGTCCAGTACGGCGACGTCGTCGCGGCGCTGGAGTCCTTCGGTGTCTCCCAGACGCAGATCGAGATCACGTCCGTCGACGGCAAGGAGCGGATGACGATCCGCACCGAGTCGGCGGCGGCTGTCGATCCGGCTGCCGCGCGTGCGCACCTCATCGGCAAGATCCCGGTACTCGGCGACATCGAAGACTTCGACATCGACCTGTTCGACCTGGTCGTGGAGTGCCTCGGCGAAGGCGAGCTGAACCGGGACCCGGTGAGCGGGAAGATCAAGACCGTCATCGACAGGCGGCTGCGATGACCGACTCCATGACCGAGAGGTACAACCGCGAACTGGCGGGAACCGACCTCGTCGCCGAGGGATTCTCCGGGCTCACGACGCTGGGGTACCGCTACTCGCCGCGGCCGATGTTCGTTCCCCAGTCCGAAATGGACGCTTTCGCCGCCGACGTGGCGCGGGCCGTCGACCTGGTCTTCGACCTGCCCGACCGGCTGTTCGACGGCGATCTCGTCCGGTTCCACCACGCGCTCGGCACCGACCCCGGCCGTCTGCTCGGCATGGCGGACACCTCGGCGCCGCCGCGGTTCGGCCGGGTCGACGCGTACCACGACGGCACCGGGTTCAAGGTCCTGGAGTTCAACGTCGGCAGCGATGTGGGCGGCCAGGACTGGGTCGGCGCGGTGCCCCGCGCGCTGCTGGGCGTGCCCGCGTTCGGTTCCTTCGCCGAGCGCAACGCCTTGGCGTACACCGACACCGTGACCGTGGTCGCCGAGCTGCTCCGCGAGCTCGGCGTGGCCGCGACCGGTGGGCGCGACCCGGTGGTCGCCATGGTCGGCCTGCCGGGAGACGTGGACCCCGGTCCGTGGCTGCCGTTCCAGCTGATGCTGCGCGAGGCGGGCTTCGAGTGTCACTTCTGCGGCCTCACGGACCTGCGGGTGCGCGGCGGCCGGGTGCACCTCGGGGACACCCCGGTCGACGTGGTGTACCGGCTGTTCCAGACCGACCACGTCATCGGGGACCCCGACGCCGTCGAGATCGTCGAACACCTCACCCGGGCGCACGCCGAAGGCGACCTGGTGTTCTTCACCCCGATGCGGACAGAGGTCTTCCAAAACAAGAGCTGCATGGCCCTGCTGTCGGACCCCCGCGTGGCACTGTCGGCTGACGAGCGCGCGCTGGTCGACCGGATCCTTCCGTGGACCCGCGCGCTCGGCCCCACGGCGCTGGACGACCGAGACCTCGTCGAGCAGTGCCGCGAGCGCCGGGAACACCTGGTGCTCAAACCGAACTCGCTCTACGGCGGCCGTGGCATCACCGCCGGGTGGGAAGTCGACGACGCCGAGTGGTGGCGCGCGCTGCGGGCGGCCGCGCCCGGCGGCGCCATCGTGCAGGAGCGGGTCGTGCCGCGGGTGGAGCCGCTGGTCAACCCCGCGACCGGGGAGTCGGAGCCGTGGGAAGGGTGCTGGGGCCTCTACTACACCCCGGCGGGCGGTTACGCGGGCGGCGGCTGCCGTCTTCTCCCGCACGGGTCGGCGCGTATCAGCGAGGCCGACGGTGACCGGGAGATCCCGGGTACGAGCATCTTCGACTCCTACCGAGCCGGCGTCTTCCTCTACCCGGATGAGGCGGTCCGATGACAGAGGTCGACGCCGCGCCGAGACGCAAGGGGCTTGGCCGGGACTTCGGCCTGCTGTCCTCGGCATACGCGATCCAGACGCTCGGCGAGGGCGTGATGGTCACCGCGCTGCCACTGGTCGCGAGCATGATCACCACCGATCCCAAGCTGATCTCCTGGGTGCTGCTGGCCTGGGAGCTGCCGTGGCTGCTCCTCGCGCTGCCGGGTGGGCTCATGGTCGACCGCTTCGATCGGCGCAGGCTGATGGTGACCGCCCAGTGCTTCCAGATGGCCTTGCTGGTCGTCCTCGCCACGGCGGTCAGCTTCGAGTTCACCGAGATGTGGCTGCTCTACCTGATCGCCTTCGGGCTGGGCGCCGGCGACATCATCTTCATCGGCGCGAGCCGGGCGCTGCTGCCCGACATCGTCGACGAGAGCAGGCTGGAGACGGCCAACGGGCGGAACATGACCGCCGAGACGCTCGGCCGCAACTTCGTCGGCCCGCCCCTCGGGTCGGCGCTGTTCACCTTCCTGCTGCCGCTGCCGTTCTGGCTCAACGCCGTCACGTATCTGCTGTCGGTCACCCTGATCCTGCGCATCCGCCACCGCGCTCTCAGCCAGGTCACGCCCGTGAGGCGCGAAGGCCGGGTTCTCGGCGAGCTGACCGCGGGCCTGCGCTGGCTGGTCCGGCACCCGGTGCTGCGGATCGTCGTGATGCTCGCGGCGGTGAGCAACTTCTGCGTGATCATGGGGCAGTCGGTGCTCGTCCTGTTCGCCAAGCAGGTGCTCGCCGTCGGCGACACCTTCTATGGGGTGCTCGTCGCCGCGATGGCCGTCGGCGGGGTCGTCGGCGGACTGTTCAGCGGCCGAGCCGTCGTCCGCTTCGGGACGCGGACGGTCGCGATCACCGTGTCGCTGTCGAGCGCGCTGAGCCTGCTGGCGATCGGCGCGCTGGGCCGTCAGCCGATCGTCGTCGCCGCCCTGTTCTGTGTGTGGTCGGCGGGGCTGGCGCTGTGGAACGTCATGGCCCAGTCGCTGAGCCAGCGGCTCATCCCCGACGAGCTGCGCGGCCGGGTGAACTCGGCCAGCCGAATGATCTGCTTCGGCGCGCTGCCACTGGGGGCACTGGCGGGCGGCCTTGTCGCGGACTCGATCAGCGTCTCGGCGCCATGGGTCATCGGTGGCGCGCTCAACCTCGTCGTCGTTCTCCTGACTGTTCCCAAGCTGCTCAAGTGGCCGTCGACGGGCGTGCCGAACACCGAGGAAGTGGCGTCGTGACAATGAAAACCCTGCATCTCAAGGCACGCCCGGCCGGCCTGCCCACCGCGGAACACTTCGGCGTGACCGAGGCCGAGATTCCACCGCCCGTCGCGGGAACCGCGCTGGTGGAGAACATCTACCTGTCCGTCGACCCGTACATGCGTGAGCTGATGGACGCCGGCTGGGAGGTCGGCGGTCCGTGCGACTCGGGCCGCGCGGTCGGCCGGGTCGTCGCCTCCAGCGAACCGTCGTGGCCCGAGGGCGCGCTGGTCAGCCACGGCGGCGGGTGGAGCACCCACGCCGTGCTCACGGCGGGCCAGGCGGGCGCACGGGTGCTGCGGGAACACGAGGGCGTGCCGGTCTCGGCCTACCTCTCAGTCCTAGGTGGCACCGGACTGACCGCTTATGTCGGGCTGACCGAGATCTTGCGTCTGCAGCCGGATGAGTCGATCTTCATCTCCGCCGCCGCGGGCGCTGTCGGCGGTACGGCGGGACAGATCGCGCGGCTGCTCGGCGCGGGCCAGGTCATCGGCAGCACCGGCAGCGCGGCCAAGGTCAAGCACGTGGTCGGCGACCTCGGCTTCGACCACGCCGTGAACTATCACGACGGCCCGCTGGCCGACCAGCTTCACGCGATCGCGCCGGAGGGCGTGCATACCAGCCTGGACGGGGTCGGCGGTGATCACCTCGCCGCCGCCATCGCCGTCACCCGCGAGTTCGGGCGGATCGCCTGGGTCGGGGCGATCTCGCAGTACAACGACGCGGCGAACCCGCCTGCCGCGCCGCGCAACCTCTATCGGGTCGCCGACTACAGCATCACGCTGACCGGATACCAGGTGCGCCACCACCTGCACCTGCGTGACCAGGCGGAAGCCCTGCTCGTACCCAATGTCCAAAGTGGTCGCCTGCGGATCGCCGAGACCATCGTCGAGGGATTCGACCACGTGGTGGACGCGTTCATCGGCGTGCTGCGCGGCGACAACACCGGAAAGATGCTGGTGCGCCTGTGAACACCGTGCGCTATGTCCATCAAGTACGCGTTCCCAACGGTTTCCCGACCGCGGACGACTTCGCCTTCGCCGATGGCCCGCTGCCGTCCGTGCGCCCCGGCACGGTCCTGGTGGAGAACATCTATCTCTCCGTCGACCCGTACATGCGCCAGATGATGGATGGCGGCTGGGACCTCCACGCCCCGCTGGAGGGCCGGGCTGTGGGACGGGTCCTGGAGTCCGGGGATCCCGCCTTCCACGTCGGCCAGTTCGTGTTCCATCGGGAGGGCTGGCGGACTCACGCGCTGGTCGACACCGCCGATCCGCGCCTGCGGGTGGTCGAGGCGTTCGACGGCGTCCCGCTGAGCACCCACCTGTCCATCCTCGGCGGAACCGGGCTCTCGGCCTACGTCGGACTCGTGAAGATCGCGGGGCTGCGGGCGGGCGAGTCGGTGTTCATCTCCGCCGCGGCGGGCGGTGTCGGCACGGCGGCCGGGCAGCTGGCCAAGGTGCTCGGCGCGGGCCGGGTGATCGGCAGCGCGGGCACGGCGGCCAAGGTGCGGCACCTCGTCGACGACCTGGGGTTCGACGCGGCGTTCAACTACAAGGACGGTCCGGTCGCCGATCAGCTCCGTGCCGCCGCGCCGGACGGCATCGACGTCTACCTGGACAACGTCGGCGGGGACCACCTGGAGGCCGCGATCGACTCGCTGGTCGAGCACGGTCGCATCGCCTGGTGCGGTGCGATCGCCCAGTACCACGACGCACAGCCGCCGCCCGCGCCGCGGAACCTGTTCGAGATCAACGGTAAACGCCTGCGGATGGAGGGTTTCGCCGTGCGCGAGCACGACCACCTCATTCCCTGAGTGGACAGACCTGGTCGTGCCGTACCTGCGGTCCGGCGGTGTCGTCGCGGACGCGACCTTGGTCGACGGCTTCGACGCGGTCGTCGAGGCGTTCCTCGGCGTCCTCCGTGGCGACAACGTCGGCAAGATGATCGTGCGGACCGCCGCCGAGTGATGTCGCTTTCGCACTGTTCTTACCTTTGACAACAACAAGAAGAGGAACGTTATGAACACGCATATGCGTGGAGTCGCGGTGGCGACCACGGCCTCGCTCCTGCTGGCCGGGCTGGCGGGCTGCGGGAGCAAAGACACGGGCGCGGCGGGCGCGGGAACGACGGCCCCGGTGTCCGACGCCGTGGTCAGCGTCGGGATCGGCGAGCCCAAGCACGGCCTGATCCCGTCCAACACCGGGGAGACCCAGGGCCAGCTCGTGCTGTCGGCCCTGTTCACCCCGCTGGTGAAGGTCGACCATGACGGCAAGTTCGAGGACGTCGCCGCCGAGTCGGTCACGTCGAAGGACAACGTGGTCTGGACCGTCAAGCTCCGCGACGGCTACACCTTCCACAACGGCGAGAAGGTGACCGCCGACAGCTACCTCGAAGCGTGGCACCGGGCCGCGTACAAGCCCAACGCGCAGGACGTCAGCTACCTGTTCACCAAGATCGACGGCTTCGCCGAGGTCAACCCGCCCGCCGAGGGTGCCGCGCCGACGGCCGACCGGCTCAAGGGCCTGAAGAAGATCGACGACCGCACCTTCGAGGTCACGCTGTCGGCGCCGTATGTCAACTTCAAGGCCGTGCTCGTCAACCTCGCGTTCGCGCCGCTGCCCAAGGTGGCCTTCGACGGCACCGGGTTCAGCAAGGCCTTCGGCGAGGCCCCGATCGGCGACGGCCCGTTCAAGATGAAGGGTGCCTGGGAGCACGACAAGTCGATCGAGGTCGAGCGGTACGACGCCTTCCCCGGCGAGAAGCCAAAGGTCAAGGGCGTCCGCTTCCCGATCTACGGCACCCTCGACGCCCAGTACGACGACCTCGTCGCGGGCAAGGTCGACGTCGCCCCGGTCCTGCCGCTGGCCAAGATGCAGGAGGCCAAGAAGACCCTGGGCGACCGCTTCCAGCAGAGCCCCCGCGCAGGCATCGGCTCACTCGGCTTCCCTCTGTTCGACCCGAAGTACGCCAGCCCGGACGCGCGCAAGGCCATCTCGATGGCGATCAACCGCGAGAAGATCGTCGAGACGGTGTTCCTCGGCACCCGCACCCCGGCGACGTCGTTCCTGCAGCCGGGTATCCTCGGCTACCGGGAAGGTTCGTGTGGCGAGGCGTGCAAGTTCGACCCCGTCGAAGCGAAGCGGCTGCTCGCCCAGAGCGGTTTCACCGGGCCGGTCGAGATCACCTTCAACGTCGACGGCGGGTCCAAGGACTGGGTCGACGCGGTCTGCCGTGACATCAAGGAGAACCTGGCCGTGGACTGCGTCCAGAAGCCTGAGGCGAAGTACGCCGACTTCCTCACGAAGCTCAATGCGAAAACTGTCGGTATGGGCGTTTTCCGAAGTGCCTGGACCTACGACTACCCGGCGCCGGAAAGCATCCTCACCCCGCTGTACACCTGCGCGAGCCCGTCGAACAGCTACGGCTACTGCAACAAGGAGGTCGACAGCCTCATCGCCGCGGGCGATGTCGCCACCACGCCGGAAGCCGCGATCAAGTCCTACCAGCAGGCCGAGGACATCATCGCCAAGGAACTGCCGACGGTCCCGCTGTGGTACCTCCGCCACGTCTACGGCTCATCGGCCAAGGTCAAGAACCTGCAGGTGAACGACCTCGGAATGGTCGACTTCAGCAAGATCGAGGCCGCATGACCGACGGGGACCAGCGGTAGCCGCTGAAGCGTGATGAAGGAGCCGCGACCGGCGCACCGCCGGTCGCGGCTCTGTGTTCTGTGTGACATTCACTGACTACTCAAGATGTCAACAAAATGGCAACCTTGATCCGTAGTATGAGCAGTGGGGATCGACGTGGATTACTTGGGGGAAGTTCAGTGCACCGTCATTGGATCAGGCACGTGCGCGCGCCCGAACCGCTATCGCCGCCGCGGGCGGACTATCGCGTGCTCGGACCACTTCAAGCGATGATAGATGGTCGCGCCATTTCCATCGCACTCGGCAAACAGCAGGTCCTGCTGGCCGGATTCCTGTTGCACGCCAACAAAGTGGTGCGCCTCGGCGAGCTCGCGCACTGGCTGTGGGAGTACGACCAGCCCGCCGACGCCCGCCGGACCACCCAGACGCACGTACGCAGGCTGCGGCAGGCACTGGGCGGCTCGGACATCCTGCGCACGGTGCCCGGCGGGTACCAGCTCGCCGTCGAACATTCCGAAGTCGATCTGCTCCGGTTCCGCACGCTCGCCGAGCGCGGCGGCGCCGCCGCCGAACCGGCCACCCGCGCGGCGCTGCTGGGTCAGGCGCTCGCCGAGTGGCGGGGACCGGCCATGGTCGACGTGCCGTCGGACGCACTGCGGGGCGCGGAGCTGAACGGCCTGACCGAAGAGTTCCTGCGCGTGCGCGAGCTGCGGATCGACGCCGACCTGCGCCTGGGCAGGCACGCGGACCTCATCGCCGAACTCGCGGTACTCACCGCCGAACACCCGCTGCGCGAGACCTTCCGCCGCCAGCACATGCTCGCCATGCACCGCTCCGGCAGACAGGCGGACGCGCTGGAGGCCTACCAGGACACGCGGCGGGTGCTGGCCGAGCAGCTCGGCGTCGACCCCGGCAGCGAACTCCGCGACCTGTACCAGGCGATCCTGACCAACGACCCGACCGTGGCCGAACCGTCCGCGCCCGCGCCACCCATCGAGGCCAACCGCCACCCGGTGCCCCGCGAACTGCCCGCCGACGTCGGCAACTTCGTCGGCCGGGCCGCCGCCTCCGACGAGGCGATCGACCACCTGACCCCGCCCGACCCGTCCGGCGTGCCCTGTGTGGTGGTCACCGGACCACCCGGCATCGGCAAGACCGCGTTCGCGCTGCGGACCGCCCACGAACTGGCTCCCCAGTTCCCGGACGGCCAGCTGTACGCCGACCTCAGCGGCCCGGGCGGGACCGCCGAGCAGGTGCTGCCGCGGTTCCTGACGGCGTTGGGCCTGCCACCAGAGCGTGTGCCACGTGATCTCGACGGGCTGCGGGCGGCCTACCGGACGCTCCTCGCCGACCGCCGCGTCCTCGTCGTCCTCGATGACGCGCGGACGGTCGACCAGGTGCGACCGCTGCTGCCCAACTCGTCCGGATCCGCCGTACTGGTGACCAGCCGACTGCAGCTCGGCGGCCTGACCGCCTCACACGGCGCGCTGCCTGTCGTACTCGACATCCTCACCGTCGAGCAGTCCCTCGCCCTGTTGGCGACCATCGCGGGTGCGGCGCGAATCGAGGCGAACCGGGCGCTGTCGAAGGAACTGGTCGCGCTCTGCGGCCGCTTTCCCCTCGCGTTGCGCATCGCCGCGACCAACCTGCTGCTGCGCGGCGACCGCTGCCTGGAGGTCTACACCGCCGAGCTGCACGGCGACCGCATCGGGAAGCTGGAGGTGGACGGCGATCCGGCCACGGGCGTGCGGGCGGCGTTCGACTCGACCTACACGGCGCTCGGCCCGGAGGTCGCCCGCACCTTCCAGCTGCTGAGCCAGATACCCACCGCGGACTTCACGGCGCAGTCGGTCTCCGAACTGGGCGGTATCTCGTTCGACGCCGCAGCCGAGTCACTGCGTCGGCTCGCGTCGTGCGGCCTGCTCCGGCAGGTACGGTCGCAGCGCTACCACCTGCACGGACTCGTCCGGGCCTACGCCGTCGAGCAGGCAAGACTCGTGGGCACCGGCCGGTTCAAGGACGCCGGGATGCGGCTGCCGGGCAGGAGCCTGACCTGCCATCCGTCCCTCGGGGCGGTCGGCGGTCCCCGGGTCGCGACCGCGTCTCGGAGCGCATAGCCGAGTTCGCCAGGAACATCAAGATCGAGAACTCCACTATGGTTGCGGAGTGGAGTTTCGACTGCTGGGGGACGTCGAGGTCACCGCGGAGGGAAGAGTCGCCATCCCGCGCAGACGGGAGCGGCTGCTGCTGGCCGTGCTGCTGCTGGAGCAGGGCAGAAGCGTGTCGGCCGATCGGCTGATCGATCTGCTCTGGAACGGCGACGCGCCCGCCGCGGCGGCCGCGTCGCTGCGCAGCCACGTCAGCAGGCTGCGCTCCGTGCTCCCCGAACTCGCCATCACCCGGCAGGACGCGGGCTATCGCTTGAACGTCGACCCGGACACCGTCGACGCGCACCGGTTCCAGCGACTCGTCCGCGAGGCCGTCGGCGAACCACCGGAACGCCGCTCGGCCATCCTGGGCGAGGCGTTGGCCCTGTGGCGCGGTCCGGCGCTGGCGGACGTGGCGTCGGAGCCGATGCGGGCGCGAGTGTGCGCGGGGCTGGAGGAACTGCGGTTGAGCGCGCTGGAACAGCGCTTGGCCGCCGACCTGGAACTAGGCGGCGATCTCGTCACCGAGCTGACCGAGCTCGTCTCGACCTTCCCGACTCGCGAGCGGTTCGTCGAACTGCTGATGGTGGCACTGCGGCGCGCGGGCCGGGCGGCCGACGCGCTGCGGGTGTTCGAGTCGACTCGGCGCGCACTGGCCGACGACCTCGGTGTCGATCCCGGCCCGGGGCTGCGCGAGGCGCACGAGCAGATCCTGCTGGCCGACAACGCGGTCGCCGAGCCCACGGGCAAGCGCAACACGTTGCCGTCGGGCTCGGGTGTGTTCACCGGTCGCGTCGAGGAGCGGTCCGCGATCGTCTCCGCCGACGCGGCAGTGGTCGCTGTCGACGGCATGGCAGGAGTCGGCAAGACCGCTCTAGCGCTTAGAGCCGCGCACGACCTCGCCGAGCATTATCCGGACGGACAGCTCTATCTGGATCTACACGCCTACACCGCCGGGCGTGGGCCGGTGTCGACGACGACCGCGCTGGCCAGCCTCCTCCGGGCGATGGGCGTTCCCCCGGAGCGCATCCCGCCGTCGCTGGACGACCGGGCGGCGGCCTGGCGCGCGGAGGCCCACGCCAAGCGGGTGCTCATGGTGTTCGACAACGCCGACGGCGTCCGGCTTCGACAGGACCGTCAGCGAAACGTGTGCCGCGTCAGGCAGCGCACCCAGTCTGCGCCTGCTGGTGACCATGGCGAAGGTGTCCGGCCCGCCCGGCAGGAGCGGAAGCACGTGGTCGACGCCGTCGGCGTTGTCGAACACCATGAGCACCCGCTTGGCGTGGGCCTCCGCGCGCCAGGCCGCCGCCCGGTCGTCCAGCGACGGCGGGATGCGC
>DATLIA010000344.1:0-33136 GCA_035540215.1 Actinokineospora sp.
AGGTCAGGCTGGAGACGTGGTACGAGGAGACGCCTGTCTGGGCGCGGGCCGTGGTCAGGTTGGTCGACGTGATCGGGTTGTCTGACGCGAGGACGTAGAAGTCCGCCAGCCGCGTGGTGCAGCAGTCGGTCCGGTTCCAGACCACGACATCGGTGAGCTGCTGGACCTGCCGCAGGTCCACCGACAACCAGGCCTGGGACTGGGAGGTCGTGTGCGACACGGAGTTGCCGGTGAAGGTGCCGTTGGTGTTGCCGTCCACCGCGCGTGCCGCCACGCCGCCGTATTCGGTCGAGCTCTGGGTGGCGGTAGCGCCTCGGGCGACGTTGACGCCCGCGGGCGTCGCGGCTTCGGCGGGTGTCGAGACAAGGACGGGCGCGACGAGCGCGGCGGCGCCCAACGCGACCACGGCCAGCGGTACTGGCCACCATCGTGGCATGAGATCAGCTCCTGAGCAGGGGATGAATCCTATAGGATCTTCTGAGGATCCGCTGAGGACACTTCCTTGTCAAGCTGGCCGATGTTTGCAGATCGGCGAAATGCTTGGGATCTGGCTCGGTGCTTCACCGATCGCCAGCCAATTGTCCAGTTGGGAGCGAGTCGGATCGTAGATTGTTGACTGGGCGTCCGTTGAAGGTCACCTGACAGCCACAGTCACTTTCCCGCGCCCTGGGTGAACGAGCCGTCCCAGTACGCGGCGGGTTCCTTCGCCTCGGCGAGGCCCACGAACTCCGTCATCATGGCGAGGGTGTCTTTCCACTGCGCCTCGTTGTTGGTGCCCGGCAGGCCGGAGTCGGCCTGCAGCAGTGGTTCCACGAGCTTGAGCTGCTGGACCAGCACCTTCACCTCGGGCTCGTTCTCCGCCAGCGCGGCCATCGCCTTCGCCGCGTCGTCTGGGTTCTTGACGGCCTCGGCCCACGACTTCTGCGTCGCGCGGACGAACTTCGCCACGACGTCCTTCTTGGTGGTGATCGTGTCGTCGCCGACGACGATGCCGGTGCCGAGCATGTTGAGACCGGACTCGGCGAACAGGAGGTGCTCGACCTTCTTGCCGGTCTTGGCCTCGATGGTCGGGCCCTGGTCGTGGAAAAAGCCCATGATCGCGTCGACGCCGCCGGTGGTCAGCTGGGCGATCTTGTTCGCGGCGTCCATGTTCACCACGGTGACATCGCTCGGCTGCATCTGGTTGGCGGCGAGCAGGCCGGGGAAGGTCGCGTACATCGCGTCGCCGGGGGTGCCGCCGATCCGCTTGCCCTTGAGGTCCTTGACCGACTTGATGCCGCTGCCTTCGAGGAACTCGATCGAGGCGGGTCCCTTCTGCAGGAACACCCCGGCGCTCTTGACCGGCACCCCCGAGGCCACCGACGTGATCAGCGGCGGCGTGTCGGCCCAGCCGAACGTGGTCTGTCCCTGCGAGACGGCCTTGATCGTGTTGCCGGAACCGCTGCCCGGCTTGATCTCCAGGTCGAGACCTTCCGCGGCGTAGAAGCCCTTCTTCAGCCCGTGGTAGAACGGGGCGTGCTCGCCGTAGGGGATCCAGTTGAGGGTCAGCGAGACCTTCACGGCGTCTTTGGGTACGGGCGCCACCGCGTCGTCGTCGGACTGGCCGCCAGGAGTGCAGGCGGCCAGCAACACGCCCGCCGCCAGTCCGAGGATGAATCGCTTCATGGAACGGAACCTCCGAGCGGGAACGACAGGTCAGGCAAGCGCGTTCCCGCACGGTACTGATTCACCCGGAGTCAGGCAAGGGCATTCCTAGTCGAGCGTGCTGTACGTGTCGAGGTAGCCGCACATGCCCAGGCGGCCGGATTCGTCCGGGTTCGCCTTGGCCGAGACCCTGGAGTCCTTCAGGTGCGTGAGATCGCCATCGGCCAGCGCCGCGATCTGGGCTCCGGTCCGCTCGGCGGCGGCGAGCGCGCCCCGACGCCACCGGGCCCGCCAGTCGGTGAGCAGGGGACGCTTGAGTGCCGCGGCCGCGGCGTGGAACTCGTCGAGCCCACCGCTGTCGCGCAGCTCGTGGAACCCCTGTACCGCCAGGTCACGGCGACGGTACGCGGCGGTGACGTCGGCTCCCGGCGCCCCGCCGAGGGGGAGCGCGGCGGCCTCGGCGTAGCGCGCCGGATCGCTCACGATGTCGGCGGGGAACGTCAGTACGGCGTCGCCCGCCTCGGGGAGGCCGGTGTTCGCCATGAGGACGGTGAGTTCGAGGCCGCCGTCGTTGACCAGGCGGTGGATGGTGCCCGGGGTGAACCAGAGGACCACACCGGGACGCAGGTCGTGTTCCTCGTAGCCGTCCTGGGTGGACAGGGTCTGCGCCTGCCCGCTTCCCGCGGTGACCACGTAGGCCTCGGTGCAGCACAGGTGGACGTGCGGGGTGCCGCCCCGCAGGGTGTCGGCGGCGGCCGTGTCGTACACGGTCAGCCTGGACACGCCCACGGCGCCGGGCAGTGGATCACGCATGCGCACCTCTTTCGGCGGCGACCGCCACGGTCGTGCCGCAGTGCGGTCCGCCGCGACACGTGGAAACGGGCGTAGATAGGAAAGGGCTTTCCTGCTACGTTCACGCTAAGTGGGATGTGACACAGGTGTCAACATCGGAGGTCTGCTGGGATGACAACGCTCGCCGACGTCGCACGTCAGGCCGGGGTCTCGCCCGCGACTGTGTCCCGCATCGTGAGCGGCAGCACCAAGTCGGTCTCGGATGAGCTGCGGGAGCGCGTGCTGCGTGCCGTCGAGGAACTGCGGTACGTGCCCAACGCGCACGCGCAGCTGCTGGCCAGGTCCGACCGCTCGACCGTGGGAGTGGTCGTCCACGACGTCTCCGATCCGTACTTCGCCGAGATCACCAGGGGTTTGCAGCGGATCGCGACGGAACAGGGGAAGCTGGTGATCATCTGCAACTCGTATCGGGACCCCGACCGCGAGCTAGCCTATGTCGACCTGCTCCGCGCCCAGCAGGCCGAGGCGATCATCCTGGCCGGGTCCGGCTATCTCGACCCGGCGTTCACCAAGTCGCTCGGCGCGCAGCTCGCGGCCTACACCGCCACCGGCGGCCGGGTCTCGGTGATCGGCAGACACGACCTGGCGGGCGACGCCGTGCTGCCCGCGAACGAGGAGGGCGGCTACCTGATCGCGTCCGCCGTCTTCGCCGCGGGCCATCGCGAGGTCGGCGTGATCGCGGCCCCCGCCGAACTGACCACGACGGCGGACCGCATGTCCGGGCTGCGGCGCGCGGCCAAGGAGTACCGGCTGGCGATCCCGGATGAGCGGGTCAGATACGCGTCCTTCGACCGCGACGGCGGTGCGCAGGCCGCGGCCGAACTGCTCGACGCCGTACCCGGTCTGACCGCGCTGATCGCCATGAACGACTCGATGGCGACCGGCGCGCTGGCGGTCCTGCGGGAACGGGGGGTCCCGGTCCCGCTGGCGGTCTCGGTGGTCGGCTTCGACGACATGCCGATCGCCCAGGACCTGACGCCGACCCTGACGACGGTGCGGCTGCCGCTGGTCGAGATCGGGGCCCGTGCCCTGGCCCTCGCCCTGGACGACTCCCGCGGGGCGCCGCGGCACGAGGTCGCGGCCGCCGAGCTCGTCCTGCGTGAATCCCTCGGCCCGCCGCGACCACAGGATTCGCCGAACTTGTCCACCTGGACCGATATGTCCTAAGTGGCCAGAGAGGTCCACCCACAGTCTCCCCGGCGGCGCCCAGGTGCCCGGCCGGTGGATGGTTGCCTGACCGGGGTCCGGCGGTCACCGATTTCGGTGGCTCCTTGGTGCGGGCGAAATGTGCAACTTCGACCCTGTACGGAGCAGAGATGAAGCTATTCAAGCCGCTCATAGCGGCGTTGGCGTCGTTACTCTTCGTCGGCGCCGCCGCGGTACCCGCGCAGGCGGCGCCGCGATTCAAGGTGCTGGTGTTCTCCAAGACGACCAACTTCTACCACGATTCGATCCCCGCGGGTAAGGCGGCGATCCAGAAGCTGGGTGTCGACAACAACTTCGAGGTCGTCGTGTCCGACGACGCGGCCCAGTTCACCGACGCGAACCTGGCCCAGTTCGACGCGATCGTCTTCAACAACACCAACACCAACATCGGCACCCCGGCGCTGCTCGACGCGAACCAGCGGCTGGCGTTCCAGAAATTCGTCCGTGAAGGCGGTGGTTTCGCGGGTCTGCACGCCGCGACCGCCACCGAGCGCGACTGGACCTGGTACGAGGGCCTCGTCGGCACGATCTTCGACTTCCATCCGGCGGGCACCACTCCGGAAGGCACCCAGCCAGGGCGAATCAAGGTGATCGACCGGGCCCACCCCTCCACGAAGAACCTCCCGGAACTGTGGGAGCGCAACGAGGAGTGGTACAACTGGAAGACCAACCCGACCGGCAAGGTGCACACCCTCGCGCAGATCAAGGTCCGCGACGGTGTCAACGGTCTGGACGAAGGTGTCGACCACGCGTACTCGTGGTGCCAGAACTACGATGGCGGCCGCTCCTGGTACACAGCGGGCGGACACGCTCCGTCGTCGTTCAACGAGCCGCTGTTCCTGGAGCACCTGCGTTACGGCATCGAGTGGGCCGCGGGCGCGGTGCAGGGCGACTGCAGCGCGAACAAGACCGGCAGCTTCCAGCGCACGACCCTGGTGGGCCAGGACCTGGCCGACCCGTTCGAGCTCGCCGTCGCGCCGAACCGCAAGGTCTACTACATCCAGCGCACCGGCAAGGTCAAGGTGATCGACCAGTCCAACCTGGCCGTGACCACGCTGATCGACTTCGCATACACCCCCGAGATGACGAGCCAGTCCGACGGTCTGATCGGGATGACGCTCGACCGGAACTTCGCCACCAACAGCTGGATGTATCTGCTGTGGTCGGACCCGACGCTCAAGCAGCTGAATCTGTCGCGGTTCACCGTGGCGAACAACGCGATCGCGCTGAGCTCGGAGAAGCGTCTGCTGACGATTCCGACGTTCCGTGGTGAGGGTCGGGCCAACTCGCACATGGGTGGCTCCATCGCGATGGACAAGCTGGGCAACCTGTACGCAGCGATCGGTGACAACACCGACCCGTTCGCGTCGTCGGGCTTCACCCCGATAGACGAGCAGGCGGGCCGTGCGGCGTGGGACGCGCAGGGCACGTCCGGCAACACCAACGACCTGCGGGGCAAGATCCTGAAGATCACCCCGCAGGCCGACGGCACCTACACGGTCCCGACGGGCAACCTGTTCGCGGCGGGCACGGCGAAGACCAAGCCCGAGATCTACGCGATGGGCTTCCGCAACCCGTTCCGCATGACGATCGACCCGCTGACCAACGCGGTGCTCGTGGGCGACTACGGCCCGGATACCCGGGAGACGACTTCGCCTCGCGGCCCGGAAGGGACGGTCGAGTTCGACCGCATCACGAGCGCGGGCAACTACGGTTGGCCGTACTGCGTCGGCAACAACACGCCGTACGCCGACTACAACTTCGCCACCTCGACCATCGGGGCGAAGTTCAACTGCGCGGCGCCGGTCAACAACTCGCCGAACAACACCGGTCTGACGACCCTGCCCGCGGCCAAGGCGCCGCTGGTCTGGTACGCCTACTCCGCCTCGACCCAGTTCCCCGAGGTCGGCACCGGCGGCGGCGGACCGATGGCGGGCCCGGTCTACGACTACGACCCGAACAACACCCGCGTGTCGAAGTTCCCTGAGTACTTCGAGGGCAAGTGGGTCGTGACCGAGCTGACCCGCAAGTGGTTCAAGACGCTGTCGACCCACAAGACCGCGCAGACCTTCACCAACCCGCAGTTCGGGGCGACGAAGGTCGGCGACCTGCAGTCGATCAACGGCATCTTCGACAACATGACCTGGATCCAGCCGTTCGAGGTCGAGTACGGCCCCGACGGGTCGATGTACGTGATCGACTTCGGTGCGGGCTCGGGCAGCGGCCGCGGTGGCTCGAACGACGGTGCGGGCATCTACCGCATCGACTACGTCGCCAACGGCACCCCGCCGACGGCGAAGGTCACCGCGAGCAAGGACAGCGGTGCCGCGCCGTTGACGGTTGCGTTCTCCAGCTCTGGCTCGACGGGGACGAACCTCAGCTATGCGTGGGACTTCGACGGCAACGGCACGGTCGACTCGACGTCGGCCAACCCGAGCTACACCTACAGCACCAAGGGCCAGTTCAACGCCCGGCTGACCGTCAGCAACAGCGTCGGCTCGGGCGTGGCGTCGACCCAGATCACGGTGGGCAACACCCGCCCGACCGTGACGGTCAACATCCCGAACGGCGGCTTCTTCGAGTTCGGCGACCGGATTCCGTACACCGTCACGGTCACCGACCCTGAGGACGGAACCGGCATCGACTGCTCGAAGGTCGTCGTGCAGACGCTGCTGGGTCACGACGACCACGCCCACCCGCTGGACAACTACATCGGGTGCAGCGGTGTCCTCATCACCGACTCCGACGCGGGTGACGGACACGGGCCGGGCCAGGACCTCTATGCCCGGGTCAGCGCGCAGTACACCGACAAGGGCGCGACCGGTGTTCCCGCGCTGGTCGGGTCGACCCAGGTCGAACTGCAGGTCCGGGACAAGGAGGCCGAGAACTACGACGGCCAGAGCGGTGTCGTCACGTTCGACCGCGCCACGGCGCGGGCGGGCAAGCGTCTTGGCGACGTCGACAACGGCGACTGGGTCAACTTCGGCCCGGTCAACTTCAAGAGCATCAACTCGGTGACCGTCGGCGCGTCGTCCGGTGGTCCCGGCGGTGACATCGAGTTCCGCAAGGACTCGCCGACCGGCACGCTGCTCGGCAAGGTGACGATCCCGTCCACCGGGAGCTGGGACAACCTGATCTCCCCGATGGTGTCACTGACGGGGGCGGGCACGGGAACGTTCACGCTGTACGCGGTGTTCGTCAACCCGACCCCGGCCGCGGGCACGGACCTGATGTCGTTCGACTGGCTGCGCTTCAACGGCGCGGGCGTCAAGCAGGAGAGCGGGTCGACGCACAGCTCGACGGCCACGCCGACGACCGGTGTCGCGCCGCTGACGGTGAACTTCGCCGCCACGGCTACTCCGGCCGCCGGTCGGACCATCGCCGACCAGTGGTGGTCCTTCGGTGACAACACCGCGGATGTCCACTCGCTCAACACCTCGCACGTGTACGCCCGCAAGGGTGTCTACACCGCGAAGCTCAACACCAGGGACAGCACTGGGCAGCTGTATGGCAGCAACCACGTGATCACTGTTTCCTGACCGTCAACGCACACGCGCCCCGCACTATCCCTTGTGGATAGTGCGGGGCGCGTGCCGTTCAGCTAGACCTTTGTCAAGGTCCAGGACTGCAGCGACGTCGGCTGCAGGCCCAGCGTGATGACCTTGGCACCATTGGTCGCCGAGTTCACCGCGACCGCCTGGGCGCTCGCGGTGATCGCCACCAGCGAGTAGCCGTTGTCAGCGGTCTGCCAGAGCGACCACCGCTGCTGGTTGTTGCCCGCCGTGCACGCGGACTGGGTGACCGGCTGCCCACCGGTGTTCGATGTGGACGAGATCGTGACGCACAGGCCGCTGCTGACGCTCTTCAGCACGTAGGTCGAGCCGTCGGAGTTGGCGGTGATGACGAACTTCTGGTTCGCGCCGGTGTGGGGGCTGTACAGCTCCAGCTGCCTGCCGTCGGTGGTCGACGAGCCGGGCACGTCGAGGGCGAGACCGCCGGTCTTGAGCTGGTAGGTGGCGCCGGACTGGATGACCGGTGCGTAGACCTCGAACTCGTAGAGCGAGTACCCGTAGGTGGTGGCGCGTGCGGTGCCCTGCATGCGGACGTAGCGGCCGCGGCCGGTCAGTCCGGTCAGGTCGTCGATTCCGCCGTCACCCGTGGTGGTGGTGTAGATCGTGGTCCAGTTGGTCTTGTCGTTGGAGATCTGGATCTGGTAGCCCCTGCCGTATGCGTTCTCCCAGTTCAGCTTGACCCGGCTGACCGGGCGCGGGAACCCGAGGTCGACGGTGATTGACTGGTTGTCGCTGTAGCCGCTGGCCCAGCGGGTGCCGTAGGTGCTGTCCACGGCGTTGGCGCCGCCAAGGCTCGCCACCTCGGTGCTGGTGACGGTGACCGGCCTGCCCGCCGCCACATTGCCCGCCTGGGCGTTCGTCGGCCACCCCGGGTTGTTGCCGATCGTGTTGATCAGGGTGGTGAAGCTCGTGTACGGCGAGACGACCTTGGGGGAACCCCAGGTCTTCTGGGCCAGCATGCGCAGCCCGTTCTTGATGTCGGCCGCGACGCGTTCCTGGGTGGCGATGTCGCGGTCGGCCCAGACGTGGATCTTGGAGCCGAGGTTCTTGGCGTCCGATGCGTCGGTGATGGTCTGGTTGCCCTGGAAGACGTCGACGTCCCAGGTGTCGTAGCCGGAGGTCGCCGACGGGCCGCTTGGGCCACCGGTGCCCATCACGTAGTAGGTCGGGTTCCAGCTCTCGTTGGAGATCAGGTGGCCCGCGTCGATGTGGGCCTGCGGCGACTTGCCCGCGTTCCACCAGAACTCAAGGATGATGTTGGGGTTGACCGTGACCGCGGCGCCGCCGCCGATGCCGTCGTTCCAGGCGCGGGTGGTCTTGCCCTTGGCCCGGACGATGCCGTTGGCCCAGTTGATGAAGCCGAGGTAGACGTCCTTGCCGACGGCGTTGGCGCCGTAGGTGTCCTTGGCGTACTGGACCAGCTGCGGGTACTCGCTGTAGTTGCTGACGTGGTACTCGTCGGCCCCGATGTGGAAGTACGGGCCGGGGAACAGCGCGAGGTACTCGTCGTAGAGGTCCTTGAGCAGGGTGTAGGCACCGGGGTTGCTCAGGTCGATGGACTCCCACTGCTGCACTCCGGCGCTGTTGACCAGCCGCAGCTCTGGGTGGACGTTGAGGACCTGGCGCAGGTGGCCGGGCGCGTCGACCTCGGGCACGACGGTGATCTTGTACTTCGCCGCGAGGGCGATGATCTCCGTGATCTCCTGCTTGGTCAGGTGCTCGTAGGACACGACCTCGGGGTGTGAGGTGCTCTCGATCCGGAAGCCCTGGTTGTCGGTCAGGTGCAGGTGGAAGTAGTTCATCTTGAGGTAGGCGAGTTCCTTCACGTGGTCCTTGAGCCACTGCGGTGTGAAGTACTTGCGCCCGACGTCCATCATCAGGCCGCGTTCTGGCTTCAGCGCCCAGTCGCGGGCGGTGCCGCGCGGGATCGACGTGCTCTGCTTGAGCAGCTGCAGGATCGTGCGGGTGCCGTAGAAGGCGCCCTTGTCGTCCCGCGCGGTGATGGTGATCCTGTCGGTGACCGAGAGGGCGTAGCCCTCGGTGCCGAGCGCGGTATCGGTGGAACCGAGCGCCAGGTAGATGTCACCGGCCAGCAGGTCCGCTGTGGTGCCGGTGGCCTGCGTGGGGGCCCTGCCGGTCAGTGCCTTGACGTCGTCGGCGAAGACCTGGCTGGTCGAGGCGAGCGTCGTCGCGTTGGTGGACGAACGCACGATGCGGGTCGCGCTGGAGAAGGTGAACGAACCGGTGCCGCCGGTCCACTCCCGCAGCGCGGGGATGGTCTGGGGCTTGGGATTGGGCGTGGTCTGCGCGCTCGCCGGGCCGGTCGCCACCGTGACGGTGGCGGCCAACCCGATGAGCACGGCGAGCGCGCTGCGGAGCAGCGACCGCGAGGGCTTCATTTCGGTTCCTTCGTGGAGAGGCCGGACGATGAGGGGATGTGGAGTGGCATGTCCGCCCCGGCGGTAGGAGGGACATCCGCCGCCGGGACGGGACAGCCACCATGGGATCCGATCGGGATCCGCCTGGGGTCTCAGACCTTCACGAAGGTCCAGCTCTGCGACGCGGTGCCGCCGTTGCTCTGCTGGGTGAGCTTGGCGCCGTTGGCCGACGACGCCGGGGTGATCGCGAGGCCACTGGACTTGGACACGATCGAGTGGCCGGTGCTCGTCGCGACGAACGTCCACTTCTGGTTGGTGCCGCTGCCGCACGTCCACTGGATGATAGGCGCGCCAGGGTCCTTCGAGTCGCCGCTCACGTTGAGGCAGAGTCCGCTGTAGACGCTCTTGATCGTGTATGTGCCGTCGGAGTTCGCGGTGACGACGTACTTCTGGTGCGATCCGGTGTGCGAGCTGTAGAGGGTCAACTGGGTGCCCGTCGCCGTGGACAGCGGCACGTCCATGGACTTGCCCAGCACGTTGATCTGGTAGGTCGAGCCGGACACGACCGGGGACCCGACATAGATCTCGACCTCGAACAGCGAGAAGCCGTGCACCGTCGCGCGCGACGTGCCCTGCATGCGGACGTAGCGGCCGGAGCCGGTCAGGCCGGTAAGGTCGTCGACTCCGCCGTCACCGGTGGTCGTGGTGTAGACGGTGGTCCAGGTGGTGTTGTCGTTGGAGACCTGGATCTTGTAGCCCTTGCCGTACGCGGCTTCCCAGCTCAGCTTGACCCGGCTGATCGGACGGGTCACGCCCAGGTCGACGGTGAGCCACTCGTTGTCGGTGTGGGCGCTGGACCAGCGGGAGGAGTAGTTGCCGTCCACGGCGTTGGTGCCGGGGAAGCCACTGGTCTCGACGCTGGAGACCGTCACCGGCTTGCCCGCGGCGAGGTTGGCCTGCGCGCTCGCCGACCAGGCCGGGTTGCGGCCGATGGTGTTGATGAGGGTGGCGAAGTTCGTGTACGGGGTGACGACCTTGGGGGAGCCCCAGGTCTGCTGTGCCAGCATCCGCAGCCCGTTCTTGATGTCGGACGCGATGCGCTCCTCGGTGACGACGTCGGGGTTGTCGCACCAGACATGGATCTTGGAGCCGAGGTTCTTGACGTTCGACGCCGCGGTGATGGTCCTGTTGCCGTCGAACAGGTTCGGGGTCCAGGTGTCGTAACCCCAGTCGGCCATCGGTCCGCTCGGTCCGCCAGGGTAGAGGACGTAGTACGTCGGGCTCCAGCTCTCGTTGGAGATCAGGTGCCCGGCGTCGATGTGCTGCTGCGGCGTCTTGCCCAGGGCGTACCAGTACTCAAGGATGATGTTGGGGTTGACGGTGACCGCGGCACCGCCGCCGATGCCGTCGCTCCACGCCCTGGTGGTCTTGCCCTTGGCGCGCACGATGCCGTTGGCCCAGTTGATGAAGCCGAGGTAGGCGTCCTTGCCGTTGGCCGTGGCGCCGTAGGTGGCCCTGGCGTAGGTCTGCAACTGCGGGAAGTTGGCGTAGTCGCCGATGTGGTACTCGTCGGCGCCGATGTGGAAGTACGGACCGGGGAACAGCGCGAGGTACTCCTCGTAAAGATCCTTCATGAGCGTGTACGCCTCGGGCTTGCTCACGTCCATGTAGCGCTCCTGCGCCACCCCGTTCTTGTCGACCACCCGCAGATCGGGATGCGCGTCGAGGATCGGCTCCATGTGACCGGGGGCGTCGATCTCGGGCACGACGGTGATCTTGTACCGCGTCGCCAGGGCGATGATGTCCCTGACTTCCTGCTTGGTCAGGTGGTCGGCCGAGACGACCTCCGGGTGGGAGGTGCTCTCGATCCGGAAGCCCCGGTTGTCCGACAGGTGCAGGTGGAAGTAGTTCATCTTGAGGTAGGCGAGTTCCTTCACGTGGTCCTTGAGCCACTGCACGGTGAAGTACTTGCGCCCGTTGTCGACCATGAGTCCGCGTTCGGGCTTGAGTGCCCAGTCGCGGGCGGTGCCCCTCGGGATGGACGTGCTCTGCTTGAGCAGCTGCAGAACGGTGCGGGTGCCGTAGAAGGCGCCCTTGTCGTCGCGGGCCGTGACCGTGACCTTGTCGCTGACCGAGAGGGCGTAGCCCTCGGTGCCGAGGCCGCTGTCGCTGGAGCCGAGCGCCAGATAGATGTCACCGGCGCGCAGGTCGGCGGTGGTACCGGTGACCTGAGGGAGCAGGGTGCCGGTCAGGGCGTGCAGGTCGTCGGCGAAGACCTGGCTGGTGGTCGCCAGCGTGGTGGCGTTCGCGGTGGCGCGGACGATCCTGGCCGAACCGCTGAAAGAGAAGGAGCCGGTGCCGCCGGTCCACTCCCGCAGGGCGGGGATCGTCTGGGGTCGGGGGTTCGGGGTTGTCTGCGCGTAGGCGGGGCTGGACACCACCGTGATGGCGGCGGCCAGCCCGGCGGTCACGGCGCCGAGGACGAGCAATCGCAGGGGCCTCATCGTGCACCTCGTGTGAGCTGGGCGGATGCCGGATCGTGGACGATCCATTGGTCTAAACCATCGCAGTTCAGCCGGTACAGGGGCCGATGTCAAGATGCTTTGTTCAATCGTCGGCCAAAGGGTATCGTCTGCGTCACATCGAGCCTTGACCATGGCGGCCGATCGGCCTACGCTGCCGCAAACATCAGAGGTTTAGACCAGCAATGGCAAGTCCGGATGTGGCGCGTACCTGCACAATCGCCCACGGTAACCCTGACCATGCCGACGCGGTGATCTGACCATTTGGGCCTCGGTCCGGTTGACGAAGGGCAAGATGATGGGACGACGAAGTCTCTTAACAGCGGTCGGGGGCGTCGCGCTCCTGTTGTCCGGTGCCGCGGTATGGGGCTCGTACACGGCCGCCGGAGCGACGGCCGTGACCTTGTACGCCTCCCCGTCGGGTTCCGGCAGCGTGTGCTCGTCGACCGCGCCGTGTTCCCTGACCGGGGCGCAGACGGCGGTGCGCGCCAAGCTCGTGGAGATTCCCGACGCCGATGTGAAGGTGCTGCTCCGCGACGGAACGTACGCGCTGTCGAGCACCTGGAAGTTCGGCGCGGCGGACTCCGGCACCGCGGGCCACCCTGTCGTGTGGCAGGCCGCCCCTGGCGCGCGCCCGGTCATCTCCGGCGCCACGACGGTCACCGGCTGGACCCAGGTCGGGACCACCGGGGTCTACTCGGCGACGGTGCCCGCGGGCAGCCAGACCCGGCAGGTCTACGTCAACGGCAAGACCGCGCCGATCGCGCAGGCCACCGGCTCGTCGGTGTTCCCCGGATCCTGGACCGGCTCCTCGACCGGCTACACGATCAGTGGTGACAACACCGCGAAGACCTGGTTCGGCGCGCTGACCGCCGCCCAGGTTGCCCAGGTCGAGTTCAGCTATCCCGGCAAGAACGGCCCATGGGCCCATTCGAGCTGTCGGGTGGAGAGCTACACCGCGTCGACGAGCGTGGTGAAGATGACGCAGCCCTGTTGGCAGAACGTCACGGCCCGGGCAGCCTTCTCCCAGGCGACCGGCGGCCTGCCGTCGATGGGGACGGGCACCAAGCCGACTGATGTGCGCAACGCGTACTCGCTGCTGAGCACGGGGGAGTGGTTCCTCGACTCGCCCGCGAACAAGCTGTTCTACAAGCCCGCCGCCGGTGAGCAGATGTCCACTCTGGACGTCAAGCTGCCCAGGCTGGAGTCGTTGCTGCAGGGTGCGGGCACGCTGGCGAACCCGCTGCACGACATCACCTTCTCCGGCCTGCAGTTCTCCTACGCCACCTGGAACCGGCCGTCCAACGCCGCGGGCTTCGCCGACATCCAGAGCAACCTCACGATGACGCTCCCCGGCGGCAACCAGGGCTGGTGCACCTTCTCCGACCCCGACGGCGTCTGCCCCTTCGGCGCGCTGTCGCAGCCCAAGGCCAACGTCGCGTTCACCGCGTCCACCAACGTCTCGCTGACCCAGAACAAGTTCGTCGCCCTCGGCGGCGCGGGCCTGAGCGTGATGTACGGGTCGAAGAACACCCTGATCCAGGGCAACGAGTTCACCGACATCGCCTCGACCGGCATCCTGCTCGGCTGCACCTACGACCCGACACCGACCGACACCACGCACCACGCCGGGATCAAGCAGAACTGCACCCCGGACGCGGCCGCGGTCAGCGGTGACACCATCGGCGAGAACGAGATCCTGACCGGGACCACGATCTCGGACAACATCATCCACGAGATCGGCAAGGAGTACACCTCCGCCTGCGGCATCACGCTGCTGTTCTCGCGCAACACCACGATCACCAACAACAACCTGTACGACCTGCCCTACACCGGCATCACCGGCGGCGTCATCCAGGGCCACGTCGACGACGCGAGCCACCCGCAGAACTCGACGAACATCAACGCCGACAACAAGATCACCAACAACATCATCCACAACTACCTGTCGGTCCGGCACGACGGCGGTTCGGTCTACCTCGAAGGCCACCAGGCCAAGTACTACTACAAGACCGACGGCACGATCGACCCCGTCGCGACCCTGGCGCACGGCATGCTGGTGACCGGCAACGTCGCCTACAACAGCCCGCAGAGCAACTTCGCCTACTACGACGACGCGGGCGCCGAGTGGATCAAGTGGAAGGGCAATGTCGCCTTCAACGGCGGCGACGCCTCCCAGGGCGGTTGCTCGCCCACGGGGCACATCTGGACTGAGGACAACTACTTCTCGAACAAGACCCAGTACTACCCGTGCGCGCAGCCGACCGACACGCACATCAGCGGCACCATCACCATCCCGACGGCGCCAAAGGCCGATGACATCCCGGCCACCATGCTGTCCGGCGGCGTCCGCGACCAGTACAACCCGTACACCGCCACGCTGACGCCCAAGGCGTACTACACGTCGGTGCCGACCACGGCCAACAAGGTGCTGATCGCGGGCCAGGGCTTCACCACGGCCACTCAGGTGCGGGTGAACAACCAGCCCGTGGCCGCGGGCAATGTCCAGCGGCTCTCCAGCGGATTCCTCACCGCCACGGTCCCGGCGGGCACGACGGCGGGCCAGATCACCGTCACCGACCCGGGCACCGCCACCGGCCGGATCGACAACACCAGCTCGGCCATCACCTACAGCGGCTTCAGCCTCTCGGCGAACCGCACGTTCGGTGACTACAACGGTGACATCCACTACGCCACCGCCAACGGGTCGACCGCGACGTTCTCCTTCACCGGCACCGGGATCGACCTGTACGGCGAGAAGTACACCGACCAGGGCAACCTCGGCATCAGCATCGACGGCGGCACGCAGGAGACCGTGAGCACGGTGCCCGCGGACGGACTGCGCAAGGTCAACGTCGTGGTGTACAGCAAGGGGAATCTCGCCGCCGGGTCGCACACGGTCGTCGTGACCAAGCTGTCTGGCCAGTACGCCACGCTGGACGGATTCCTTCCCTTGCAGGCCGCACCCGTCCAGCACCGGATCGACGACACCAGCACCGCCATCGCCTACAGCGGGTACAGCGCTCAGTCGGGCCGGGGCTTCGGCGACCTCAACGACAACATCCACTTCGCCTCGGCCAATGGATCGACCGCGACGTACACCTTCACCGGCACCGGGATCAAGGTGTTCGGTGAGAAGTACACCGACCAGGGCAACCTCGGCGTCAAGATCGATGGGGGCACCCAGGAGACCGTGAGCACGGTGCCCGCGGACGGGGTGCGCCAGGCCAACGTCGCGGTGTACACCAAGACCGGGCTGTCGGCTGGTTCCCACACCATCGTGGTGACCAAGCTGTCCGGCTCGTGGTCCACGCTCGACGGATTCGAGTTCATCGACTGAGTCGCCCCGCAAGTCACGCGACCCTGAAACGACCACGCCGCCCACCGCTGGGCGGCGTGGTCGCTTATCGCCAATGGAGTCGAACGACGCGACGGCGACGGCGACGAGTCAACTTGCGATAAACTCGCGCAGGGGGCTGGTTTCAGGGGGTGGTCGGGTAGTCCGCATCCAAGGTCCTCGCGGGTGTTCATCCACTACTGAGAGGGTTTTGACGTGCGCAAGCAAACTGTTGTGATGGCTGCCGTGATCTCCGTCGTGCTGCCGTTCGTAGTCGCCGAGTCCGCTTCCGCGGCGCCGGATCAGTCTGGTTCTTCGACCTACGTGGTCGAGCCGGGCACCGGCGACGTCGTTGTCCAGGGTGGCTACTGGGGCGGCACTGTTATCCAGAGTGGCGGCTGGGACCCCATCTAAAGGCGAATGGGAAGTCGATCCGTGACTGACCGCCAGCGCCCGCTCGTCGGACTCAAGCGGCACCTGCGGGCGCTGGCGGTGCCGGGCGACGCGGTCTACCTCCTCTCCGAGGAGGACACGATCGCGTTGCGCGGCGCCAACGTGGAGTCCGTGATCGCCTTGCTCGACGGCAGCATGGACCTTGAGGACGTGCGTCGGCGGCTGCCGTCCGATGTGGAGCCCGGGCAGGTCGCCGACCTGCTCGGGCGGCTCGCCGAAGCGGGACTGGTGTCGCTTCGCGCGGACGTCGACGCGGACCCGGCGACGCTGGCCTACTGGGACGCGAGCGGCGCGGAATCCGAGCAGGCCGTCGAGCGGATCGCCGCCGCGTCGGTGGCGGTGATCACCGTCGGCGTGGACCCGGAACCTGCCGTGGCCGCGCTGCGGGCCGCAGGGCTGGACGCCAGGACTGGAACCGGGATCGCTGATCTGTCGGTCGTGCTGTGTCACGACTACCTCGCCGACGGGCTGGCCGAGATCGACGCCGCGCACCGTGCCAGTGGCCTGCCATGGCTATTGGCCAGGACGACCGGCACGCGGATCTGGCTCGGCCCGTTCTTCACCCCGGGGGACGGCGCCTGCTGGCACTGTCTGGCCGTGCGGCTCTGGGAGAACCGGCCCGCTGAGGCGCACGTGCGGACCGCGCTCGGTCTGCCGGGAGCCGTGCCGCGCCCGGTCGCCACCACCGTGCCGTTGACCGCCATGGCGCTCAACCTGGTCGCGCTGGAGGCGAGCAAGTGGCTGGTCGGCACCCGGCATCCCGGGCAGCGTGCCGTGTGGACATTCGACAGCCGTGATCTCCAAGGCAGGCACCACGACGTACGTGCCCGGCCGCAGTGCGCCTCGTGCGGCGACGAGTCGATGATGAAGGCCCAGGCCAACCGGCCGGTCGCCCTGCGCTCGCGGGCCAAGACGGCAGGCGCCGGTCACCGGGCGGTCCCGCCCGCGCAAGTGCTTGACGACTACCGGCACCTGATCAGCCCGGTGACCGGTGTCGTGCGCGAGATTCGACGCGCTGAAGCCGGGCCCGCGTTCCTCAACTCGTTCCGGTCCGGGCCGAACCTGGCGCTGGGGGAGCGCGGGGCGCGGAACCTGCGGTCCGCGCTGCGAGCGGAGAACGGTGGCAAAGGAGTCACCGTGCTGGATGCCGAGGTCAGCGCGTTGTGCGAGGCCGTCGAGCGCTACAGCGGCTGCTTCCGGGGCGATGAGGAGCGGATTCGTGGCAGCTTCCGCGAACTCGGCGAGCGGGCCGTCCACCCGGACGGCTGCCTGCTGTTCGATCCGCGCCAGGTCGCCGACCGCGACCGCTGGAACGCCGAGCACGCGGACTTCCAGTACGTGTGCGCCGCGTTCGATGACGATGAGGTGATCGACTGGACGCCGGTCTGGTCGCTGACCAGGCAGCGACATCGCTTGCTGCCCACCGGTTTGCTCTACTACGGCGCTCCCGCCGGGCCGGCGCTCGCCGCGGACTCCAATGGCGGCGCGGCGGGATCGTGCCTGGAGGAAGCGGTGCTGCAGGGGATGCTGGAAGTGGTGGAACGCGACGCGGTCGCGCTCTGGTGGTACAACCGCACCCGGCAGCCCGCCGTCGACCTGGCGGCGTTCAACGATCCGTGGATAGGCGAGATGCAGACCGTCTATTCAGGACTTCAGCGCGAGATGTGGGTGCTCGATGTCTCCTCGGACATCGGGCTTCCGGTGCTGGCGGCGGTGTCACGGGGCCTCGGGCCGCGCGAGGACATCGTGTTCGGTTTCGGCGCCGACCTCGATCCGAGGGTGGCACTTCGTCGCGCGTTGACCGAGATGAACCAGATGCTGCCCACGGTCCTCGGTGACGGCGGCTATGTCGGCGACGACCCGGACGCGACCGCGTGGTGGTCGACCGCGACCGTGCGCAACCAGCCGTACTTCGTCGCGGACCCCGCGCTCCCGGCCCGCGGGCCCGCCGACTACGGATATGTCGCGTCGACCGATCTCCTCGATGACGTGGCGGCGGTGCGGGAGCGGCTGGAGCAGGCCGGTCTCGAAGTCCTTGTGCTGGACCAGACCCGGCCCGACATCGGACTGTCGGTGGTTAAGGTGATCGTCCCCGGGACGCGCGGATTCTGGCGGCGGTTGGCCCCGGGGCGGTTGTTCGACGTCCCAGTCCGGCTGGGACGGTTGACCGAACCCACGCCGTACGACCGGATCAACCCGATGCCGATCTTCATGTGACGGGCGAGCTCGGCGACTACTCGGCGTTGGTGCCAGGCTTGACCCTGCACCAGACCGGACCGCCGTGGCTGTCGATGGTCGGCGTCAGGCGCCAGCTGTCGAACCTGTCGATTCGCAGGGTGGTGTCGACGGTCGAACCGCCGAACGCGTCGGACAGGGCTGTCGTGAACGAGTCCACTGTTCGCTCCTTTGGTAGCTTCAAGCCGGGCAATGTTCCCGCCCAGGCTGTATTTGATCTTGACCGTGATTTGTTCAGCCGTTAGACTAACGCCCTCACCCAAGTGGCGGATTCGGCGTTCACGCACGCATCCGATCAGGGTCGGTCGTGGGCGAACGCTAGTGCCGGTCAGCGGCGTAGCGCAACGCCGTGCCGCCCGGCTGACGGGAGTGGTGGGGCGCGACTGCCCTCGCGCCGCGCCCCACCACTCATCCTGATCGAGGTTCGCTGCTCTGCGCCCCGTGCAGGGTCGGGTACGCGGCCTGCCCCCGATCGGCCCTGGTCAAGGTTATCTCTAGATCATTACATCCTTAGTTCGGCTATGCAACAAACAAATTTCCCGCAGACTCTTGCCTTCCCGCTGACCTGGCTTTAGTTTGTCGTTTCAACAGACAAAGTGGCGGCCGTCACCCGGCCGGAGGAATGGAGCGACTGTGCCGACCGTCAGGAAGCCGCGACTGGGGAACGGCGCCACCGGCGCCGACCACATGGCGCTGCGCAGGCACAACCTGGCCGTCGTGCTCGACTTCCTGCGGGCGACCGAAGGCGCTTCCCGGGCCCGCGTCGCCGTGGAGACCGGACTCAACAAGGCGACGGTCTCCAGCCTGGTCACCGAGCTCATCGACCGCGGCCTGATCGAGGAGGCCGAGTCGGTGCGCGGTGGCATCGGCAGGCCGGGCCAGATCCTGCGGCTCGACGGCGGCAGGCTGTGCGGCCTCGGCGCGGAGATCAGTGTCGACTACCTCGCGCTGATGGCGCTGGCGGTCAACGGGGACGTCCTGGCCGAGACCAGGCTGCCGCTGGACGCTGTGGCCATGGGCGCGCGGGGCGTGCTCGACGTGCTCGGGAACATGCTCGTCAGCGCGCTGGCCGAGCTCGCCGGGGCGGGGGTGCACGTCGCCGGGCTCACCGTCGCCGTGCCCGGACTGGTCAAGGTCGAACCCGGCGTGATCGCCGTGGCACCCAACCTGGGCTGGCGCGACATCGCGGTCATCGACGAGATCCGCGCCCGGCTGGGTCGGGCCGAGTTCCCCATCCGGGTGGACAACGAGGCCAACCTCGCCGCCTCCGCCTGCTATGCCGAGGTACTCGCGGGCGCGCACCCGGACGTCACGGACATCGTCTCGCTGAGCGGCGGTGCGGGCGTCGGCGGCGGCGTGGTGTCGGACGGACGGCTGCTGCGTGGCGGCCGGGGGTTCGGCGGCGAGGTGGGCCACATCCCGATCGGCCCGGCCGACCGGGTCTGCGGCTGCGGACGTACCGGCTGCTGGGAGTCCGTCGTCGGCCTGGACAGCCTGTTCGACGCGGCCGCCGCACCGGACGACCCGGTGCGGGACCGGTCGCTAGACCTGGTCGCCCGACTCGACAGCCTCACCGCGCGCGCCCAGGCAGGCGACCCGCGCACGCTCACCGCGCTGGCCGAGGTCGGCACGTGGCTCGGCCGCGGCGCCGCCGTGCTCATCAACATCCTCAACCCGGACGTCCTCGTGCTCGGCGGCTACTTCGCCCCGGTGAGCCCGTGGCTGCTTCCGCTGGTCGACCGCGAGCTCGACGAGCACGTGATGGCCCCGGAGACGGGCGGCTGCCAGGTGGTGGTGTCCGGCCTCGGGTTCGCGGCCGCGGTGCGCGGGGGCGCCCAGACCTCACTGGAAGCGGTCTTCGCCGACCCGACCCTCATCGACCTGGGCCCCGCGCGGGAACTGGCCCGAAAAGGAGCTACGTCATGACCCCGCTGCTGCGGATGGACGGCATCGTCAAGGAGTTTCCCGGTGTGCGCGCGCTCGACGGCGTCGACCTGGAGGTCGTGGCGGGCGAGGTGCACTGCCTGCTCGGCCAGAACGGCGCGGGCAAGTCGACGCTGATCAAGACCCTGGCCGGGGCGAGCCAGCCCGATGGTGGCGTCATCCACTGGGACGGGCAGCCGGTGTCCCTCGGCAGTCCGCAGGCCGCGATGCGGCTCGGCATCACCACCATCTACCAGGAACTCGACCTGGTCGACGGGCTCACCGTGGCCGAGAACATCTTCCTCGGCCACGAGATCGCCACCGCGGGCTTCGTGCGCCGCGGCGAGGTGAACCGCCGGGCCCGCGACCTGCTCACCCGGCTCGGCCACGCCGAGATCCGGGCGACCCGCGAGGTCGGCGAGCTGCCGCCCGCCCACCAGCAGGTCGTGAGCATGGCGCGCGCGCTGTCCCACGACACCAGGCTGCTGGTGTTGGACGAGCCGTCCGCGGTGCTCGACCAGGGCGAGGTGGAGAACCTCTTCCGCGTCATCCGCGGCCTGACCGCGCAGGGCGTCGCGGTCGTCTACATCTCCCACCGGCTCGACGAGATCCGGGCGATCGGCGACCGGGTGACCGTGCTCAAAGACGGCGCCACCGTCGCGACCGGACTGTCCGCGAAGGACACGCCGACGGCCGAGCTGATCACGCTGATGACCGGTCGCACGCTGGACCACGTCTTCCCGGACCGCGGCGAGCGGTCCGCCGCCGAGCCGGTGCTGGAAGTTCGGGATCTGGCCTGTGGACGGCACTTCGCGGGCATCGACCTCACGGTGCGCGCGGGCGAGGTGGTCGGGCTCGCGGGCCTGGTCGGGTCGGGCCGCTCGGAGATCCTGGAGACCATCTACGGCGCCCGTGTCCCGACCGCGGGCACCGTCCGCGTGGCGGGCAAGCGACCGCGCCCCGGCTCGGTGACCAGCGCGGTCCGCGCGGGCATGGGCCTGTGCCCGGAAGAGCGCAAGAGCCAGGGCCTGCTGCTCGACCAGTCGGTGGCCCGCAACATCACGGTGTCCACGCTGTCCCGCTTCGCCACCGCCGGGTTCCTCGACAACCGTGCCGAGCGCGCCGAGTCGCGCAAGCTGGCCGACGCGCTGGAACTGCGGCCGCGCGATGTCACCCGCGTCGTGCGCACCCTGTCCGGCGGCAACCAGCAGAAGGTCGTCCTGGCCCGCTGGCTGCTGCGGGAGTGCCGGGTGCTGCTGCTCGACGAGCCGACCCGCGGCGTGGACGTCGGGGCCCGGCGCGAGATCTACGAGCTGATCCACCGGCTGGCCGCCGAGGGCGTGGCCGTCCTTGTCGTGTCCAGCGAGGTCGAAGAGGTGCTCGGCCTAGCCGACCGGGTCGTCGTGATCCGCGAGGGGCGCGCGGTGCACGAGGGCCCGGCGGACGAACTCACCGAATCGAAGGTCCTCGACCTTGTCATGGAAGGAAGCGCGGCATGAGCAACGACATCGTGGCGGGTGGGCGGGTCGAAAACGATGCCGAGGCGGTCGAGGCCGCGCCCCAGACGCCGCACACCGCCTCGCGGGCGCGGGGATTCGCGGGCTCGCCGGGAATGCGCAGCGTGGGCCTCGTGGTCGCGCTGGTGATCCTGTGCGCGGTCGGCGTGTTCACCGCGGGCGACCGGTTCGCCAGCGCTGACAACGCGCTCACGATCCTGCGGCTCGCCGCGGTGATCGGCGTGGTCAGCGTCGGCATGACGTTCGTGATCACCGGCGGCGGCATCGACCTGTCCGTCGGCGCGATCGTCGCGCTGACGTCGGTATGGGCGACCACCCTCGCCACCCAGGACTTCGCCCGCGAGCTCGGCTGGATCGCCATGGCGTTCACCGCGATCGCGGTCGGCGCCGGATGCGGGCTGGTCAACGGCCTGCTGGTCGCCTACGGGCGGATGGGCGCGTTCATCACCACGCTGGCCACCCTGGCCGCCGCGCGCGGCCTTGCCGAGATCATGTCGGACCGGCGCACCCAGATCGTCAACGTGCCCGCCTTCTCCGACTTCTTCGACGGCACCGTGGTCGGCGTGCCGGTGATCGTGCTGGTCTTCGCGGTCGTGGCGCTCGTCGGCTGGGTCCTGTTCACCCGGACCACCTTCGGCAGGCGCACCCTGGCCGTCGGCGGCAACCCCGAGTCGGCCCGGCTCGCGGGCATCAACGTGCGCAGGCACACCGTGTGGCTCTATGTGCTGTGCGGCGTCTGCTGCGCCATCGCGGCGGTCATGCTGATCGCGCGCACCACCACCGGGAGCGCGACCCACGGCTCCCTCTACGAACTCGACGCCATCGCCGCCGTTGTCATCGGCGGCACGCTCCTCACCGGCGGCCGGGGCACCATCGGCGGCACCGTCCTCGGTGTCCTGATCTTCACCACGCTGTCCAACATCTTCACCCTCAACAACCTCTCCATCTCCGCCCAGTCCGTGGCGAAGGGAGCGGTGATCGTGGCGGCGGTGCTCATCCAGCAGCGCTTCGCCAGTCGAGTCCGCTCCTGACCTGAATCCCTGACTCACGAACCGTGCCCACCGCGGCTCGTCGGTCGAACACACCCTCGTCCCAGATCTGACCAGCCCCGTACCAGGAGAAGTCATGTTCCAGTCCATCTCCAGCCGCCGCACCGCCGCGGCGCTCGCAGGCCTCGCCGTGTTCGCGCTCGCGTCCTGCACCAGCAACGCCCCCGCCGACACCCCAAACGCGAACGCCGCGCCGAAGGCGGCCGCGGTCGAGAACGACAAGCCGGGCAAGAAGGTCGTCATCGGCTTCTCCGCCCCGGCCGCCGACCACGGCT
This sequence comes from Actinokineospora sp., assembly GCA_035540215.1. Lineage (GTDB taxonomy): Bacteria > Actinomycetota > Actinomycetes > Mycobacteriales > Pseudonocardiaceae > Actinokineospora. Next base: position 22,964 of record DATLIA010000344.1, read on the forward strand.
GGATGTCCGCGATCACCAAGGCCGCCAAGGCCGAGGCGGGCAAGTACGCCGACGTCGAGCTGAAGGTCGCCGAGGGCACCAACGACGTCAGCCTGCAGATCAGCCAGGTCGAGACCTTCATCAACGACAAGGTCGACGCGATCGTGCTGCTGCCCTTCGACGGCGCCGCGCTCACCCCGGTGGCGATCAAGGCGATGAAGGCGGGCATCCCGGTCATCAACGTCGACCGCGAGTTCGACAGCCCGGCCGCCTCCCGCGCCACCGTGCTCGGCGACAACTACGGCATGGGCGTCAGCGCGGGCGAGTACATCTGCACGCAGCTCAAGGACAAGAAGGACGCCGTCGTCGCCGAGATCGCCGGCATCGACTCCCTGCCGCTGACCCAGGACCGCAGCAAGGGCTTCACCAAGGCGCTGGGCGACTGCGGCCTGAAGGTCTCCAACCGCGTGGCCGCCGAGTTCACCGTCGAGTCCGGCGAGAAGGTCACCTCGAACCTGCTGCAGGCCGCGGGCAAGATCGACGCGATCTGGAACCACGACGACGACCAGGGCGTCGGCGTCATGGCCGCGGTCAAGAACTCCGGCCGCAAGGAGTTCTTCGTCGTCGGCGGCGCGGGCTCGGCGAACGTCATGCGCGACATCAAGTCCGGCACCGCGCTGGTCAAGGCCACGGTCATCTACCCGTCCACCCAGGGCGCCGACGGCATCCGCATGGCCCGCCTGATCGCCCAGGAGAAGGCGTTCGGCGACCTGGTCGAGGTCGAGGTCCCGAAGCGGATCCAGCTGACCGCGCCCGTGGTCACCAAGGACAACGTCGACAAGTACCTGCCGACCGCCTTCGAGTCCTGACCGGAGCAGATCACTGTGACTGAACACGACAAGACGCTGCGCGTCGGCATGATCGGCTACCAGTTCATGGGCCTGGCGCACTCGCACGCCTGGCACACCGCGCCCAGGTTCTTCGACCTGCCGCTGACCCCCCAGCTGAACGTCCTCTGTGGACGGGACGCGGGTGGGGTCACGGCGGCGGCCACCCGGCTCGGCTGGGCGTCGACCGAGACCGACTGGCGGGCCGCGATCGCTCGCGACGACGTCGACCTCATCGATATCTGCACGCCTGGCCACATGCACGCCGAGATCGCGATCGCCGCGCTCGAGGCGGGCAAGCACGTCCTGTGCGAGAAGCCGCTGGCCAACTCGGTCGCCGAGGCCGAGGCCATGGCCGCGGCGGCCGAGGCGGCGGCGGCCAAGGGCGTGCGGTCGATGGTGGGCTTCGCCTACCGTCGGGTGCCCGCGATCGCCTTGGCCCGCGAGTTGGTCCAGGCAGGCAGGCTCGGTGCGATCCGACACGTGCGTGCTCAGTATCTGCAGGACTGGATCATCGACCCGCAGGCTCCGCTTTCCTGGCGCCTGGAGAAGGACAAGGCAGGGTCGGGCTCGCTCGGCGACATCGGTGCGCACCTCATCGACCTGTCCCAGCACATCACCGGCTTGGACATCAGGTCGGTCGTCGGCGACATGGAGACCTTCGTCAAGGAACGTCCGCTGCCCAGTGAACACAGTGGACTGTCGGGCACCGCGGGGGAGGGCGTCGGCCCGGTCACCGTGGACGACGCCACGACCTTCCTCGCCCGGTTCGACGGCGGCGCGATGGGCGTGTTCGAGGCGACCCGGTTCGCCACGGGGCGCAAGAACGCGATCCGGCTGGAGATCAACGGCAGCAAGGGTTCCGTCGCGTTCGACTTCGAGGACATGAACGTCCTGCACGTCTACGACGCCGAGGACGATCCCGCCGCGGGCTTCCGCCGGGTGCTGGTGACCGAGCCGGGCCACCCGTACGCCGGGGCGTGGTGGCCGCCCGGCCACGTCATCGGCTACGAGCACAGCTTCACCCACCAGGTCGTCGACCTGGTGTCCGCGATCGCTGACGGTCGCGATCCGTGGCCGTCGTTCGCCGAAGGCCTGCGGGTCCAGCGGGTGCTGGCCGCGGTCGAGGCGAGCGCTGAGAGCCAGAAATGGCAGGAGATCCCCCGATGAACAAGTACACCCCGGTCGCCGAGGACAAGTTCTCATTCGGGCTGTGGACGGTCGGCTGGCAGGGCGTCGACGTCTTCGGCGGCGCGGTGCGCCCGGCGCTCGACCCGGTCGAGGCCCTGACCAAGCTCGCCGAGCTGGGTGCCGCGGCCGTGTCGTTCCACGACGACGACCTGGTGCCCGACGACGCGACCCGGCAGCACACCCTGGACCGCTTCACCAAGGGGCTGGCCGAGACCGGGCTGGTCGTGGAGATGGCCACCACCAACCTGTTCAGCCACGCGGTGTTCAAGGACGGCGGCTTCACCGCCAACGACCGCGATGTGCGGCGCTACGCGCTGGCGAAGGTGCTGCGCAACGTCGACCTCGCCGCCGAGCTCGGCGCGCGCACCTACGTGCTGTGGGGCGGACGCGAAGGCGCGGAGTCCGGTGCCGCCAAGGACGTCGCCGCCGCGCTCGACCGGTACAAGGAGGCGATGGACCTGCTCTGCGGCTACGTCCGCGAGCAGGGCTACGACATCCGGTTCGCGCTGGAGCCCAAGCCCAACGAGCCGCGCGGCGACATCCTGCTGCCGACGATCGGCCACGCGTTGGCGTTCATCGGTGAGCTTGAGGAGCCGTCGCGGGTCGGCCTGAACCCGGAGATCGGCCACGAGGAGATGGCGGGGCTCAACTTCGCCCACGGCATCACCCAGGCGCTGTGGCACGGCAAGCTGTTCCACCTCGACCTCAACGGCCAGCACGGTCCCCGGTTCGACCAGGACCTGCGCTTCGGCGCGGGCAACCTGCGTGGAGCGTTCTGGACCGTCGACGCGATGCTGGGAGCGGGCGTGGCTCCGGCCTACGAAGGCTATGTCCACTTCGACTACAAGCCGCCGCGCACCGAGGACATCTCAGGGGTCTGGGACACCGCCGAGGCGTGCATGCGCAACTACCTGATCCTGCGGGAGAAGGTGCGCGCGTTCCGGGCCGACCCGGAGGTGGCCGAGGCCGTCGCCTCGGCGCGGGTCGCCGAGCTGGCGGTCCCGACGCTGGCTGCGGGCGAGTCGCTCGCCGACCTGCGCGCCGAGCCGTTCGACCCGGACGCGCTCGCCGTGCGCGGGCTGGCCTTCGAACGGCTCGACCAGCTCGCCATGGAGCACTTGCTGGGAGTTCGAGGCTAATTCGGAAACGCCCAGCTCGCTGTCTGCCGGAGGGGGTGCCGGCGACGAGTTTCGACGTCCCGGCACCCCGCCGGGGAATCAATGATGATCCCCATCCTGCAAGGAGCATTCGGTGAGTCCGACACCCAAATGGCGACGGCGCCTGTTATCGCAACTGGCCGTGGTCTCGCTGTTCATCAGCCTTCTCATCCCGATCACCGCGGGCACCGCGTCCGCGCACGTGTTCAATGTGCTCGTGTTCAGCAAGACCGCGGCTTTCCGGCACTCGTCGGTCGACGAGGGCGTCGCCGCGATCCAGAAGCTGGGTGTGGACAACGGCTTCATCGTCGCCACCACTGAGGACGCCACCAAGTTCACCGACACGAACCTCGCGCAGTACGACGTGGTCGTGTTCATGAGCACGACCGGTGACGTCCTCGACGCCACCCAGCAGGCCGCGTTCGAGCGCTACATCCAGGCGGGCGGCGGGTACGCGGGTGTGCACGCGGCGTCCGACACCGAGTACGACTGGGCCTGGTATGGCAACCTGGTCGGCGCGTACTTCAAGGACCACCCACCGGGCACCTCGTCTGCCAAGATCAAGGTCGAGGACCCGGCGCACCCGTCCACGGCGGGCATGAGCACGGTGTGGACCCGCACGGACGAGTGGTACAACTTCACGACCAACCCGCGTGACAAGGTGCACGTGCTCGCCTCCATGGACGAGTCGTCCTACACGGGTGGGTCGAACGGCGTGGAGCACCCGATTAGCTGGTGCCAGAACTACGACGGCGGCCGCTCCTGGTACACCGGTCTCGGCCACACCGAGGCCAGCTTCACCGAGCCGCAGTTCCTGCAGCACCTGCTCGGCGGGATCAAGACCGCGGCAGGCGACGTCGGGGCCAACTGCGCGGCGTCGCAGACGTCGAACTTCCAGAAGGTCGCGCTCGACGACAACACGAGCAACCCGATGGAGCTGACCATCGCCAAGGACGGTCGGGTCTTCTACATCGACCGCAACGGCGCGGTGAAGATCGTCAAGACGAACGGCACGATCGTCACTGCCGCCACGCTGAGTGTCAACACCACGCAGGAGTTCGGTCTGCTCGGCATCGCGCTGGACCCCGCGTTCGACACCAACGGGTACGTGTACCTGTACTACTCGCCTTCCGGTGCGTCGACCGCGGACAACGTGTCCCGCTTCAAGGTCACCGGCGACACGCTGGATCTGACCAGTGAGAAGGTCGTGCTCACCGTCCCCGTCCAGCGTGCGGAGTGCTGCCACGCGGGTGGTGCGCTGGAGTTCGACAACAACGGCAACCTGTTCATCGCCACCGGCGACAACACCAACCCGTTCGCGTCGTCCGGGTACGCCCCGCTCGACGAGGGAACCGGGCGTGCGGCGTGGGACGCGCAGCGCACCTCGGGCAACACCAACAGCCTCAACGGCAAGATCCTTCGGATCAAGCCCGCCGCTGACGGCACGTACACCAGCCCCACCGGAAACCTGTTCACGGCCGGGACGGCCAAGACCCGGCCCGAGATCTACGCCATGGGCTTCCGCAACCCGTTCCGCATCGGCATCGATCCCAAGACCAACAACCTGTTCGTCGCCGACTACGGTCCCGACGCCGGATCGGTGAACGCGACCCGCGGTCCGGATGGTCGGGTCGAGTGGAACCTGATCACCCAGGCGGGCAACTTCGGCTGGCCGTACTGCGTGGGTGCCAACACGCCTTACAACGACTACAACTTCCAGACGGCGACGTCGGGAGCGACGTTCAACTGCGCGGCACCGACGAACAACTCGCCGAACAACACCGGCCTCACCACCCTGCCCGCCGCGGTCGGTACCCCGCACTGGATGGGCAAGGCGGCCTCGGGCATTCCCGAGATCGGCGGCGCGGGCGCGCCGATGACCAGTGGCGCCTACCGGTATGACTCGGAGCTGGTGAGCGACCGCAAGTGGCCCGAGTATTTCGACGGCAAGGCGGTCTTCGCCGACTGGAACACCCACAGGCTGTTCACCTTCCAGCTCGACAGCGCGGGCAACGCCGTGACCGACGTGTCGCGGTTCCTGGGCAGCATGGGCTTCATCCGGCCGCACGCGATGCAGTTCGGCCCGGACGGCGCCCTCTACCTGATCGAGTGGGGTGGCGGATTCGGCGGCAACAACACCGACTCCGGTGTCTATCGGATCGACTACGCCGTCGGCGGCGGCTCTCCGACCGCTCGTGCGACCGCCAACAAGACGGCGGGTCCGGTTCCGCTGGCCGTGCAGTTCAACGGATCGACATCGAGTGATCCCGAGGGCCAGACGCTGACCTACGCGTGGGACTTCACCAGCGACGGGACCACCGACAGCACCGCGGTGTCGCCCAGCCACACCTACTCGACCGCGGGCAACTACAGCGCGAAGCTGACGGTCAAGGACACCGTGGGCAAGACCGGCACCTCCAGCGTCTCGATCTCCGCGGGCAACTCCTTGCCCGTGGTGAGTACGACATGGCCGAGGGACGGCGGGTTCTTCGACTTCGGTGACACGATCCGCTGGGACGCCTCGGCTACTGACGCCGAAGACGGCACGGCGGCGTGCGCGAGCGTCATCGTGCAGCCCGGCCTGGGCCACGATGTGCACGCCCATCCGTACAACCAGTATCCGGGCTGCACCGGGACCTTCCCGCTTCCCGGCGACGAAGGGCACGTCGGGGCGAACATCTTCGGCACCGTCTCGGTGAAGTACACCGACAAGGGCGCGCCGGGTGTGGCGCCGCTGACGGCGGAGAAGGTGCTGGTTCTGCACCCTCGCAGGCGTGAGGCGGAGTACTTCGACATCACCGGCAGGCTCGCGGGGTCGACGTCGGGCGGCACCGCGGGCGTCCAGACGGAGACCACCGGGGACACCGCGGGCGGCGGCAAGAACGTCGGCTGGATCGAGCCAGGTGACTGGTTCGGCTGGAACACGATGAACCTGACCAACATCACCAAGATCAACCTGCGGGCGGCGTCGCCGAGCGGGGCCACCTGGCAGATCCGTCATGGCGACCCGTCGACCGGCACGCTGGTCGGCACGGTGACCGTGCCCGCGACCGGTGGCTGGCAGACCTACGGCGACTACTCGGTGAACCTCACCACCCCGCCGACGACGTCCGGCAAGCTCTACTTCGTCCAGACCGCGGGCGGGTCGAACATCAACTGGATCCAGTTCGACGGCAAGGGCATGACCGACAACCTCCGGCCCACGGCGACCATGACCGCCACGCCGGTGACCGGGACCGCTCCGCTGGCAGTGAACTTCACCGCTTCCGGCACCGACCCGGAGGGCACCGCGCTCACCTACACGTGGGACTTCGGCAACGGCGAGACCGGTGTCGGCGCCACAGTGCGTCACACCTACCTCGACCCCGGCACGTACACCGCGAAGGTGACCGCCAGGGACGCGGGCGGCGCTGTCGGCACGACCACCAGGGTGATCACGGTGGGCGCGCCCACGACGACGACCTGCCTCTCGGGCAAGTCCGACGGGTTCACCGGCACGACACTGGACCACGCCAGGTGGAGCCGGATCGTGCGGGAGAACCAGGACCTGTCGGTCTCGGGGGGTCAGCTCCAGATCCCGCTGACCGCGACCGACCTCGTCGGCTCTGGCACGTCGACGACGCCGAACATCGTCCTGCAGCCGCTCGCGTCGGGTGGCTTCACCGCCACGACGAGGGTGAATCTGCCCGCCCGCATGACCTACCAGCAGGCAGGTCTGATCATCTACGGCGACGACAACAACTACGTCAAGCTGGCGCTCATGGGCAACGGTGCGACGTCGTCGAAGGCCAACCGGGTCTTCCAGTTCGCGGGTGAGGCGGCCGGAGCGTTCACCTCGACCAACTCCGCGCAGTTGGGCGACAACTTCCCGGACACCTATTTCGTGCGGTTGACCAGCACGGATGGCGTGAACGTCACCGCGTCCTACAGCGCGGACGGGGTCACCTTCACCGCGCTTGGCACGGCGAGGTCCATCGCGGGCATCGCCAACAAGGGAATCGGTGTCTTCGGTCTGGCGAACCGGGCCGCGGCGCTGCCGATCACGGCGAAGTTCGACTCGTTCACCATCACGCCGGACAGCACCATCGGCGGGCGCAACGACGAGTTCACCGGCCCGTTCGACCAGTGCCGCTGGTCGACCATCGTCCGGCCGGACCCGTCGAAGTACCGGGTGAACGCGGGCAACCTGGAGATCGACACCAGCGGTGGTGACATCTACCAGGCCGCGGCGGGCAACCCGACCAACTTCATGCTGCAGTCCATGCCCGCGGGCGACTGGACGATCCAGACGAAGGTGGACGGGTCGTCGTTCAACGAGATCTACCAGCAGGCGGGCCTCATGGTCTACAAGGACGACGCCAACTACATCAAGCTCGACTACCTGGCGAGCAGCACCACCAAGACCGTCGAGCTGCGCAACGAGATCAACAACGCGACCGTCCAGCCCGCGCCGAACGGCTCGGGCATCACCCAGGGTGTCTGGCACTTCCGCCTGGTCAAGCGGGGTGACACCTACGCCGGGTCGTACTCGGCGGACGGGACGACGTGGACGGCGCTCGGCACGGTCACGAACACCGCGGTCGCGGGTTCGAAGGTCGGGCTGTACGCCTTCGGCGGGCCGCAGGCGGCGAGCAAGACAGCGAAGTTCGACTACTTCCGGGTGACCACACCGTAAGTAGAGGCCGGTTCCCCCAGGGGTACGCCTGGGGGAACCGGCTTTCCCTTGTCTGGAAAGGAAATCCCATGCCACGACCGATCACCCTGTTCACCGGCCAGTGGGCGGACCTCCCGTTCGAGGAGGTGGCCCGGCTGGCCTCCGGCTGGGGCTACGACGGGCTGGAGATCGCCTGTTGGGGCGACCATCTCGACGTGCGCCGCGCCGCGGAGGACGACTCCTACGTCCGCGACCGGCTCGACATCCTGGAGAAGTACAACCTGAAGGTGTGGGCGATCTCGACGCACCTGGTCGGCCAGGCCGTGTGCGACAAGATCATCGACGAGCGGCACCAGGCGATCCTGCCCGCGCACGTGTGGGGCGACGGCGAGGCCGAAGGCGTGCGCACCCGCGCCGCGGAGGAAGTCAAGGTCACCGCCCGCGCCGCGAAGAACCTGGGCGTGGACACCGTCATCGGCTTCACCGGGTCGCCGATCTGGCACACGCTCGCCATGTTCCCGCCGGTCTCGCAGGACACCATCGACGCGGGCTTCGCCGAGTTCGCCGACCGCTGGCACCCGATCCTCGACGTGTTCGACGAGGTCGGCGCCCGGTTCGCGCACGAGGTGCACCCCAGCGAGATCGCCTACGACTACTGGACGACCGAGCGCGCGTTGACCGCCATCGGGAACCGCCCCGCCTTCGGGCTGAACTGGGACCCGTCGCACTTCGTCTGGCAGGACCTCGACCCGGTCGGCTTCCTCTGGGACTTCCGCGACCGGATCTACCACGTGGACTGCAAGGACGCGAAGAACCAGGTCGGCAACGGCCGCAACGGCAGGCTCGGCAGCCACCTGCCGTGGGCCGACCACCGACGCGGGTGGGACTTCGTCTCCACCGGCCGCGGCGACGTGCCGTGGGGCGCGTCGTTCCGAATGCTGAACTCCATCGGCTACACCGGGCCGATCTCGGTGGAGTGGGAGGACGCGGGCATGGACCGACTGCTGGGCGCGCCCGAGGCACTGGAGTTCGTCCGCAGGCTCGCCGTCGACCCGCCCGCCGCGGCGTTCGACGCCGCGTTCAGCTCATGAGTGCCAGACGAGTGGTCGCCGGGGTGGACTCTTCCACCCAGTCGTGCAAGGTCGTGGTGTGCGACGCCGACACCGGCCACGTCCTGGCCGAGGCGTCGGCGCCGCACCCCGACGGCACCGAGGTCGACCCCGAGCACTGGTGGGCGGCGCTGAACCGGGCCACCGACGGCGGCCTGTTGGACGGGGTCGACGCGGTGGCGGTCGGCGGCCAGCAGCACGGTCTGGTCGCGCTGGACGACCAGGGTGCGGTCGTGCGGGACAGCCTGCTGTGGAACGACTTGCGGTCCGCGCCGGACACAGCCGACCTGATCGCCGAACTGGGCGCGCGTGCGTGGGCGGAGGGGACGGGCAGCGTGCCCGCGGCGAGCTTCACCGTCACCAAGCTGCGGTGGCTGCGTCGGTGCGAGCCCGCCAACGCCGACCGGACGGCCTCGGTGATGCTCCCGCACGACTGGCTGAGCTGGCGGCTGGCCGGGTCGCCGGCGGGGGAGTGGGCGACCGACCGTGGTGACGCTTCCGGGACCGGTTACTTCTCGCCTGCGACGGGTGAGTACCGGCTGGACTTGCTTGAGCGGGCACTGGGCCACCGGCCCGCGCTGCCGCGGGTGGCTGGTCCTTCGGAGATCATCGGCAGCACGTCGGGGGGAACCCCGCTGGCGGCCGGGACCGGGGACAACATGGCCGCCGCTCTGGGGCTTGGCGTGGGCGTCGGGGATGTGGTCGTGTCGCTGGGGACCAGCGGTGTGGTCTCGGCGGTGACCGATGTTCCGGTGGCTGATCCGTCGGGTGTGGTGGCTGGGTTCGCTGACGCCGCGGGTGGGTTCTTGCCTTTGGTGTGCACGCTCAACGCCGCGCGGGTGCTGGTGTCGACGGCCGCGCTACTCGGCGTCGACCTCGATGAACTTTCGCGGCTCGCGTTGACGGCTGAGGCCGGGGCGGGCGGGGTGACGATGCTGCCGTATCTGGAAGGGGAACGGACGCCGCCGCTGCCGGACGCCACGGGTTCGCTGTTCGGCCTGACCGGCGCGTCGATGAATCCGGCGAACATCGCGCGGGCCGCCGTGGAGGGCATGCTCTGCGGCCTGGCCGAGGGGTTGGGGACGCTGGAGTCCCTTGGGGTCAAGGCACGCCGGATCGTGTTGATCGGCGGGGCCGCCCGATCGGAAGCGGTCCGCGCGATCGCGCCGGGGGTGTTCGGCCTGCCGGTGTCCGTC
>DATLIA010000345.1:0-33608 GCA_035540215.1 Actinokineospora sp.
AGACCGGCGCGATCATGATCAGCCCGCTGCCTGGCGTCACCCACGCCAAGCCGGGCAGCGCGCAGCGGCCACTGCCGGGTGTCGGCGCGGCGGTCGTCGACGACCAGGGTGTCGAGGTCGGCCCCGGCGGCGGTGGCTACCTGGTGCTGACCAAGCCGTGGCCGTCGATGCTGCGCGGCATCTGGGGCGACGAGGCCCGTTTCCGGGAGACCTACTGGTCCCGCTTCGCCGACTCCTATTTCGCCGGTGACGGCGCGAAGTACGACGAGGACGGCGACATCTGGCTGCTGGGCCGCGTGGACGACGTGATGAACGTGTCCGGGCACCGCATCTCCACCACGGAGGTCGAGTCGGCCCTCGTGTCGCATCCCAGTGTCGCCGAGGCCGCGGTGGTCGGCGCCGCCGACGAGACCACCGGGCAGGGCATCGTCGCGTTCGTGATTCTGCGCGGCAATGCCCAGGGCGCCGCCACCCAGGAGCTGCGCGATCACGTCGCCAAGGAGATCGGGCCGATCGCGAAGCCGCGGCAGGTGCTCGTCGTGCCGGAGCTGCCCAAGACCCGCTCCGGCAAGATCATGCGCAGGCTGCTGCGGGACATCGCGGAGAACCGGGCGGTGGGCGACACGACGACGCTCGCGGACAGTTCGGTGATGGACCTGATCGCCAAGGGCCTGGGCTAGTGGTGTGACCCATAGTCACACCACTAGGCCACCTGGGGCCGGCGGGTTCTGGCGCGCTTGAGTTCGAAGAACCCGTCGGTCCCGGTCACCAGCAGCACCCCGTCCCACAGCCGCCCGGCCGCCTCCCCGCGCGGGATGGGTGTGACCACCGGCCCGAAGAACGCCGTGACCTGACCGTCGTCCCCGGTCACGTGGATGGCGGGCGTCCCCAGGTCCTCACCGACCGGGCCGAGTCCCGCGGCGTTGCCCGTCCGCAGGGAGTCGTCGAGCCCGGTGTCCTTGGCCGCGTCCGCCAGGTCGGCGGGCAGACCCACCTCGGCCAGCGAGTCCAGGTAGAGCCCCTGGTCCAGCGGCCGCTTCTCCAGGTGGATGCGTGAGCCGAGCGCGGTGTAGAACGCCCGGAGATCCTCCGGCGAGTGGTCCCGCTCCACGGCCTTGGCCACCCGCGCGGGCTCCCACGCCGAGTCCAGCCACTCCCGGTACCAGCCCTCCACGTCCCGCCCCTCGTTGAGCGCGGCCAGGCTCAGCACGTGGAACCGCACGTCGACATCGCGCACCTGCTCCACTTCCAGGAGCCACCGCGACGCGATCCACGCCCACGGGCACCTCGGGTCGAACCACATGTCCACCGAACTCACGCGTTCCTCCTTTATCCAGTCGCACGTTATTGCCCGTGATCGGCCCTTCACAGTTCCAATACCGGTCGTTCCACATCGGGCCAATCGGCCGCGGCGGGCTTAGGCTCGATGGACGAGCCGAAGGAGGTTGGGCAGATGGGTGGACGTGTCGTGCACTTCGAGGTCCCGTTCGACGACGGTGACCGCGCCAGGGCCTTCTACCAGGAGGTCTTCGGCTGGAATCTGCAGGATTTCCCCGGGATGGACTACACGATCGTCTCGACCGGCCCGACCGGCGACCGCGGTCCGAGCGAGTCGGGCTACATCAACGGCGGCATGGTGGCCCGCGCCGCCGACTCGTCATCCACGACGCCGGTCATCGTGATCGACGTCGACAGCATCGACGACGCGCTGGCCGAAGTGGGCAAGCGGGGCGGCAAGACGGTGACCGCCAAGGTCGCCGTCGGCGACATGGGGTTCGCGGCGTACTTCACCGACCCCGAGGGCAACGTCATGGGCCTGTGGGAGAACGCCGCCCAGTCCTAAATGTCCGGACAAAACGGTTCGCGGGCCGGGACGCCCATCTCACGAAGTGGACCTGGCGGATCTCCGGTTCGACCCGAAGATTCCTCAGGTCACACCCCATCTTCGGACCAACTCAGGTGGCGTAACTCCGCGGGCGTCCCGAACCGAACGGGATGCTGGTTCACTCCCTAGTCGTACCCACGACACCCCCGGAGTGACCATGTCGACCAGCGCGGCGCCTGAGCCGGTCCCGCTCGCCGGGGCCCGGCGGCTGCGTTCGGACCGCGCGCGGCTCGTCGCCGACGCGGTGCGGCGGCAGATCCTGCGCGGGGACTACGACGTGCTGCCCGATGAGCGGGTCCTCAGCGAGGAGTTCGGCGTCTCCCGCAACACGATGCGCGAAGGGCTCGACCTGCTGCGCTGCGAGGGCATCGTGGAACGGCGGCAGGGCGTCGGGACCGTGGTGACCGCCCGCAAGTACGCCCACGGGCTCGACCGGCTGCTCGGTCTGGCCGAGACGCTCAACGAGCACGGCACCATCACCAACGAGGTCCGATCCGCGGGCCGGGTCAGCCCGCCCAAGGTCGTCGCGCAGCGGCTAGGCATCGACGGTCGCGACGATGGAGTCGTCTACATCGAGCGGCTGCGCAGACTCAACGGCCTGCCCCTGTCCCTCGACCTGACCTACCTGCCGATGGACGTCGGCGGGCCGCTGCTCGACGAGGACCTGGTCAACCGCGACATCTTCTGCCTCATCGAGGAGACCACCGGCCGCGGCCTGGGCACCGCCGAGCTGTCCCTGGAAGCGGTCAACGCCGACCCGCACACCGCCGCGGTGCTCGACGCGCCGCGCGGCGCCGCCCTGCTGCTGCTGGAGCGGCTGACCCACTTCGACGACGGCCGCCCGGTGGACCTGGAGTTCGTCCGGTTCCGCGGCGACCGGCTCACCATGTCCGCGCGGGTGTCGCGGTCATGATCCGACGCCTCGCGCTGTACACGCGCGTCCATGTCGACCTGCGTCGGCAAGCCAGCTGCCTGTGTAGCGGCCACTGATCCACCCCATCCCCCACACCGGCGCCACGCGCTCCGGTGTGGTTCCCGCACGCCATTTTCGAGGAGACCACCATGGCCCTGGCCGAGAACCGCGTCGACGTCCCGGTGGTGATCGACGAGTCGCTGTGCATCACCGGCTGCAGGCTCTGCGTCGACATGTGCCCGCTGGACTCCCTCGCGATCAACACCGAGACCGACAAGGCCTACATGCACGTCGACGAGTGCTGGTACTGCGGTCCGTGCGCCGCCCGCTGCCCCACGGGCGCGGTCACCGTCAACATGCCCTTCCTGCTGCGATGAGGAAACCCTTGATGCGTAAGACACTTCCCCTGCTGCTGGCCGCGGCCGCGCTGGCGGGCTGCTCGACCAGCGCCGCCGACGGTGACGCGGTGAAGATCGTCGTCGGCTACCAGTCCAAGACCATCAACACCGTCACCGCGGGCACGCTGCTGCGCTCGCAGGGGTACTTCGAGAAGCGGCTGGCGGAGCTGGGCAAGCGCACCGGCAAGAAGTACACAGTGGAATGGCAGGACTACGACACCGGCGCCCCGATCACCGCGCAGATGATCGCCGAGAAGATCGACATCGGCTCGATGGGCGACTACCCGCTGCTCATCAACGGCTCGCGTGCGCAGAAGCTGGGCGACAAGGGCACCAAGATCGTCTCGGTGACCGGCTACAACCTGCGCGGCGGCCTCAACTCGGTGATCGTCCCGACGAACTCCACCGTGCGGACGCTGGCCGACGTCAAGGGCAAGACGGTGTCCACCAGCGTCGGCTCCGCCGCGCACGGCCTGCTGGTGCAGGCGCTGCAGGCCGCGGGCATCGACCCCAAGACGGGGGTGACGGTGGAGAACCAGCAGCCCGCGGTCGGCGCGTCGGCGCTGCAGGCGGGCAACGTGGCCGCGCTGTCGCAGTTCGTGGCGTGGCCGGGTGCGCTGGTGTTCGCCAAGCAGGCCAAGCTCCTCTACGACGGCGCCACCCTGAACAAGCCGACGCTGCACGGCGTCGTGGTGCGCAAGCCATTCGCCGCCGCGCAGCCCGATGTGCTGACCGAGTTCCTCGGCGCGCAGCTCGACGCGACGAAGTACGTGCACGAGAACCCGCTGGCCGCGGCCAAGTCGGTGGCCGAGGCGACCGGGCTGCCCGCCGAAGTCGTCTACCTCTACAACGGCCCCAACGGCGTCTCCACGTTCGACGTCACGCTCAAGGAGCCGCTGCGGGCGGCGCTGCGCGACGACGTGCCGTTCCTGAAGTCCATCGGCAACATCGACGAGCTGGACACGGTCAAGTTCATCGACGACGCCCCGCTGCGCGCCGCCTACGGCCCGGACTACGACAAGGCCGCGGCCTCCACGGTGAACCAGGCGAAGATCACCGGCACCGACCCGGCCTGCGGCGTCGCGGTCGACGACCCGGCCACGGCCGGTGAGACATGGGTCGACGGCGAAGACAAGACCCAGCCCGCGGCGAACCCGAGGTGCCTGCTCAAGTTCGTCAAGCAGCAGCAGGCGGCGGGCAAGAAGATCCGCGTGGCCTACGTCCCCGACGCGGTCACCGGCACCCGCTGGTTCGCCGAGCACGCGGTGTGGGTGAACGACCCGGCCGCCGGTCCGGTCCCGTTCGCCGCCCCCGCGACCGCCGACGAGTACGTGGCCAAGCACCCGGGTTCGGCTGTCGTGCCCTACGCCGACGCGGTCGCGGCGAGCTAGGCATGAGTTCCCCCACGGTGCGCTGGGTGGTGCGGATCGGTTCGCTGACCGCCGCCCTGGTCGCCTGGCAGCTGCTCACCGCCGCCGACGTGCGGCTGTGGGTGCGGTTCGACCAGCTGCCGACCGCGGTCGAGGTGGCCGAGCGGTTCTGGGCGGCGGCCCAGACCGGCGAGTACTACCAGGACCTGGGCAGCAGCCTCGGCCGGATCCTGGCCGGGTTCGCCTTGGCCGTGGTGCTCGGCGTGTCGTCGGGGGTGGCGATCGCCCGATCGACGCTCGTCCACGACATCTTGCAGCCGGTGTTCGAGGTGGTGCGGCCGATCCCGGCGATCGCGCTGGTGCCCATCGCGATCCTGCTGTTCCCGACCAACGAGGAAGGGATCATCTTCATCACCTTCGTCGCCTCGTTCTTCCCGATCATGGTCAGCACCCGGCACGCCGTGCGGGCGCTGCCGACCTCCTGGGAGGACGCGATCCGCACGATGGGCGGCGGGCGGCGCCGCGTGCTGGTCAACGTGGTGCTGCCCGGCGCCCTGCCCGGAGTCTTCAGTGGACTGTCGGTGGGCATCGGGGTGGCATGGATCTGCGTGATCTCCGCGGAGATGATCTCCGGCCAGTTCGGTGTCGGCTACCGGACCTGGCAGAGCTACACCGTCGTCGACTACCCCGGCGTGCTCGTCGGGATGATCACCATCGGCCTGCTCGGCTGGCTCACCTCGGCCTCGGTCGAGCTGGCGGGCCGCCGCGCGACGCGCTGGCTACCGAGGGAGAAGCAGTCATGATCGACCTGAGGGGCGTTCGGCTGGGCTACGGCCGCACCGCCGTGTTGTCCGAATTGGACTTGGCGGTGCGTGAGGGCGAGATCCTGGTGGTGGTCGGCCCGTCCGGCTGCGGCAAGTCGACCCTGTTGCGGGCGCTGGCGGGCCTGCTGCCGACCAGCGGCGGGGAGATCCTGCTCGACGGCCGCCCGGTGCGGGGGACCTCCGCCGAGCGGGCGCTGGTGTTCCAGGACGACGGCCTGCTCCCGTGGCGGACCGTGCTGCGCAACGTCGAGCTGCCGCTGGCCATCCGCGGTGCCGCGAAGGCGGAACGGCGGGCACGGGCGGTGGAGTGGATCGAGAAGGTCGGGCTCGCGGGCTACGAGCGGCGGCTGCCCCGGGAGCTGTCGGGCGGCATGCGGCAGCGGGTGCAGTTGGCCAGGACGCTGGCGGGAACGCCGCGGATCGTGCTGGCCGACGAGCCGTTCGGCGCGTTGGACGCGCAGACCCGGGCGTCGATGCAGCGGCTGCTGGTGAAGGTGTGGCAGGCGCATCCGACGACGGTGGTGTTCGTGACCCACGACGTGGACGAGGCGCTGTATGTGGGTGACCGGATCGCGGTGCTGGACCGGTCGGGCCGGGTGGAGCGGATCGTGGAGTCCCCGTTCCCCCGGGTCGCCGACGCGGACACCGGGTCGGTGAAGGCGGAGATCCTCTCCGCGCTTGGTGTGATGGCGGAGGCAGCGTGACCGAGTTCGTGGCACCCCCGGTGGACGAGCGGGTGGAGTTGGCGTGTGACGTGCTGGTGATCGGGGGCGGGACAGCGGGCACGATGGCCGCGATCACCGCCGCCGAGAACGGCGCGTCGGTGCTGCTGCTGGAGAAGGCGCACGTGCGGCACTCCGGGGCACTGGCGATGGGGATGGACGGGGTCAACAACGCCGTCATCCCCGGCAAGGCCACCCCGGAGGACTACGTCGCCGAGATCACCAAGGCCAACGACGGCATCGTCGACCAGCGCACGATCCACCAGACCGCCACGCGCGGGTTCGCCATGGTGCAGCGGCTCGAGAAGTACGGGGTGAAGTTCGAGAAGGACGACCACGGCGAGTACCACGTCCGCAAGGTGCACCGGTCGGGCAGCTATGTGCTGCCGATGCCGGAGGGCAAGGACGTCAAGAAGGTCCTCTACCGGGTGCTGCGCCGCAGGGAGATGCGCGAGAAGATCCAGATCGAGAACCGGGTGATGCCGGTGCGTGTGCTCACCGAGGACGGTCGCGCGGTCGGCGCGGTCGGGTTCAACACGCGCACCGGCGAGTTCGTGACGGTGCGCGCGGGCGCGGTAATCCTGGCGACCGGCCCGTGTGGACGGTTGGGCCTGCCGGCGAGCGGCTATCTCTATGGCACGTATGAGAATCCGACGAACGCCGGCGACGGCTACTCGATGGCCTTCCACGCGGGCGCGGAACTCTCGGGCATCGAGTGCTTCCAGATCAACCCGCTGATCAAGGACTACAACGGCCCCGCGTGCGCCTATGTGGCCAACCCGTTCGGCGGCTACACGGTCAATTCCGAGGGCGACCGGTTCGTCGACTGCGACTACTGGTCGGGGCAGATGATGGCGGAGGTGGCCCGTGAGATCGACTCCCCACGCGGACCGGTCTACCTGAAGCTGTCGCACCTGCCCGAGGAGACGATCTCGGCGCTGGAGAACATCCTGCACACCACCGAGCGGCCCACGCGCGGCGCGTTCCATGAAGGCCGGGGCCACGACTACCGGACCCATGACGTGGAGATGCACATCTCCGAGATCGGGCTGTGCGGCGGGCATTCGGCGTCGGGGGTGTGGGTGGACGAGAACGCCGCCACGACCGTCCCCGGGCTCTACGCGGCGGGCGACCTGGCGTGTGTGCCGCACAACTACATGATCGGCGCGTTCGTCTTCGGCGACCTGGCAGGCGCGCACGCCTCGACGCACGCGGTGACACCCGAGGGCCTCCCGGAGGACCAGATCGCCGCCGCGCACGAGCTGATTTACCGGCCGCTGCGCAACCCGGACGGGCCGCCGCAGCCGCAGGTCGAGTACAAGCTGCGCCGGTTCGTCAACGACTACGTCGCCCCACCGAAGGCGTCGACCAAGCTGGAGATCGCGGTCGAGACGTTCGGGCGGATGACCGAGGAGATCGCGAGCATGGGCGGGCGCACTCCGCACGAACTGATGCGGTGCGCGGAGGTGACGTTCATCCGCGACTGCGCGGAGATGGCGGCGCGGTCGTCGCTGGTGCGCACGGAGAGCCGGTGGGGCCTCTACCACGACCGGCTCGACCACCCGGGCCGCGACGACGCCGAGTGGATGTACCACCTGAACCTGCGCAAGTCGGCGGGCGGCGGGATGGAGTTCATCAAACGCCCGGTCGCGCCCTATTTGGTGCCGGTAGACGGGTTCGCGGTGCCGGATGACCGCTCGCCGCGGTTCCTGGGCGAACTCGACCTCGCGCCTGCCCGCACCCCGTCGTCGGCGCAAAGGCCGGGTGGTCGGGTGGTGGACTCGCCGAAGGTGCTGGAGGTGTTGGCCCTGGCCGACGAGGAGCCGACGTTGGCCGACCTGGCGCCGTATCTGTCCGATGTGGACGCCGACGTGCGGCGGGTGGCGATCACCGTGTTGGGTGAGGCGGCGCCCGACGGGGTCGGCTCGGCGCTGGTCGAGGCCCTGGGCGACGTCCACTACACGGTACGGCAGGCCGCCGGCGGGGCGTTGCGGGAGCTGATCGAAGTCATCCCGCCCTCCCCCGGCCTCGGAGACGCGCTGGTCCAGACAGTCTCCTCAGGCGACGCGGAGGTACGGGCGGTCGCGCTGGAGGTGCTGCGAGTCCTGCGGTTGGGCTCACGACCGGTGTTCGGCGCGGGACTCGACGACGAGTCGGTCCCGGTCCGCATCGAGGCGATCCGTGGGCTCGTCTCACTCGACGCCGCCGACCTGGTCGGGACCGCGGCGCGCGACTCGGCCCGCGAGGTCCGGGTGGCCGTCGCCGCGGGCCTGGGCCACATCGGCGACCCGATCGCGGCCACGGTCCTCGCCGACCTCGCCGTCGACCTCGACGCCCTGGTCCGCGCCGAGGCACTGGCCGCGGCGGTCACGATCGGCACGCCCGACCCGCTCGACCGGCTGGCCGCGGCCGCGGTGCGCGACCCGGCCTGGCAGGTGCGGGTCGGCGCGGCCAAGGCGCTCGGCCCCGCCGGGGCCGTCGAGCCACTCATCGGCGCGCTGGCCGACAGCAACGCCGACGTGCGCAAGGCCGCCGTGCAGTCCCTTGCCGCCTGGGCGGACGAACCGGCCGTCACCGCGGCTCTGGAGAGCACTCTCGCCGACGGGGACGCCGACGTTCGGGCCTACGCGCGCCGAGCCCTGTCCGACATCGGGGTGGCGGTGCCGTGACCTGATGGAGCCGGGCGGGCACACCGCGTAGGGTGTGGAAGATCGCCCCCAAGGAGGACACCGTGGCTCATCTGCGCCCTGAACTGCTCACCCACGTCGCCGAGCGGATCACCGCCGCGATGGGTGGTGAGGAGGTCGCGCAGGCGGTCACCCGCTTCCTGACCAACACCGCCGAGACCACGGTGTCCGAGCAGCCCGACGGCACGACGTATGTGATCACCGGCGACATCCCGGCGATGTGGCTGCGCGACTCGGCCGCGCAGCTGCGTCCGCTGCTGTACCTGGTGGAGGAGGCGCCGGAACTGGTCAAGCTGCTGACCGGGCTGCTGCTGCGGCACTGGCGCTACATCAGCGTCGACCCCTACGCCAACGCGTTCAACCTGGAGCCCAACGGCCGCGGCCACCACTCCGACCACACGAAGATGGATCCGATCGTGTGGGAGCGCAAGTTCGAGATCGACTCGCTGACCTACGGCATCGACTTCGCCTACATCCTGTGGAAGGCCACCGGCGCCACGGACTGGTGTGAGACGACGTTCCGCACCGCGGCGCGCCGGATCGTGGAGACGTTCACCGCCGAGCAGGACCACGAGAACCGCTCGCACTACCGGTTCCGCCGCGGCGGCTGGTTCGCCCGCGGCCGAAACACGCTGGGCCGCTTCGGCAAGGGCAGGCTGACGAAGCCGACCGGCATGGTGTGGAGCGGGTTCCGGCCCAGCGACGACGCCTGCGACGCCGGGTTCAACATCCCCGGCAACTTCTACGCCGCCAAGGCGATGCGCCAGCTCGGCGAGATCGCCCGCGACCTGCTCGACGACGCCGACCTCGCCGCGTCGGCCGACCGGCTGCACCGGGAGATGTCCGAGGGCCTCGACGGGCACGCGATCGTGTCGGGCCCGCACGGCAAGCAGGTCTTCGCCTACGAGGTCGACGGGTTCGGCCGGTCGGTGCTGCTCGACGACGCGAACGTGCCGAGCCTGCTGGCACTGCCGTATCTGGGCTGTGTCGACGCGCTCGACCCGGTGTACGAGGCGACCCGCGAGTTCCTGCTGAGCGCGGACAACCCGTACTACTTCAACGGTTCGGCCGCCGCGGGCATCGGCAGCCCGCACACGCCGTCGAACTATGTGTGGCCGATCGCGCTGAGCGTGCAGGGCCTGACCGCGACGACCAAGCAGGAGCAGACGGACATCCTGTCGCTGCTGCTGGCCACCACGGGCGGCACCGGCATGATGCACGAGAGCTTCGACGTCAACAACCCCAACAAGTTCACCCGCGAGTGGTTCTCCTGGGCGAACTCGATGTTCTGCGAGCTAGCCCTCGTCCACAGTGGATTCCGGCTGGGCGGCGGACAGAGTCCCGACTACCTGCCCTGAGTTCTCCGCGAACGCCTTCACCGCGGCCAGGGTGTAATCGATGGAGTGGACGTTGAAACCGGGCCGGTCGATCCGCCCGGTCACCTTCGGGCCGAGGAACCGGCGGATGAACCAACTGCCCACGCGGAACCAGTTCTCGGTGAGCACACAGCCCGTGGCGGTCGACTCAAGCACGTAGGACCACCGCGACACACGCGCCCCGAACGGGCTGCGCACATCGAAGGTCAGCAGCCGCTCCGGCACACACTCCACCACCGTGGCGTTGGTGTGCCACTCGCGGGCGTCGTTGCGGTTCGTGCCGCGGAAGCGGGCGCCGACGGCGGGCCCGACACCGTCGACCCAGTGGCCGCCGACGTTCTCCGGGCTGAACCGGCCCATATTGGGCAGGTCTGAGACCAGCGCCCACACCACGTCGGTCCCGACCGCGATGGCCTTGCTCCGCGAGATCGTTGGCTCCACAGGGAAACGGTAACGACGCCGCGGCCGCGTCGACAACGGCCGCGGCGCGATACCGCACGGATGGAGCGGGTCAGGCCTTGCGCCGCCGCAGGGCCACGATGCCGCCGCCGACGAACAGGACGACGAGCCCGCCGAGGGCCCACGGCCACCACGGGGTCGACCCGGTGTCGGTCTCGGCCGCGGCGGGGTGGGTGTCGGAGTGCGTCTCGGCCGCCGCGGTCGTGGTCGCCGCGGTGGTGGACGGTTCGGTGGTCGGCGCGGCCGTCGTGGTGGTCACCTTGGTCGCCGCGGGGACCGCCGCCGCGCTCAGGGTGAAGGTGAAGCTCTCGTTGGAGACGTAGCCGTCGTGGCTGCGCACGCTGTAGGCGACCTTGTACTCGCCCGCGACCGTCGGGGTGAACGCGACGGTCGCGGTCTTGTCGGCCAGTTCCGGCTTGCCCGCGGCACCGGTGCCGTCCGGCGCGGTGATCGTCACCGTGGTCGTGGTCGGGTCGAGCGCCTCGGCGAAGGTCAGCGACACCGCGGGCGGGGCCGCGTCGAGCGTGGTCCCCTTGGCCGGGGTGCTCGACTTCAGCGAGTTGTGCGCGAACGCGGGCGTCGCGGTGACCAGGACGAACGCCACCGCGAGCAGCAGTGCGCGGACGGTGCGGGACATGCAGGGAGCCTCTCGGTCAGACGGCAGGCGTCAAGCGGTCTGAATCGTAGACGACGTGGGAAGTCAGGTTTCGGAGAAGAGCGCCCACCCGCCGTTCAGTCGAGGGTGGTGCCGTCCCAGCGCCACTCGGCGCGCCGCGGCCGGTCACCCAGCGGCACCCGGCCACACGCCCACAGCAGCGTCGCCCACCGGTCGGTGTCGAGCGGGGCGTCGCGGAACAGCCTGCGCAGCACCCGGTCGCACAGGTCGGCGGGCGGGTCGACGTCGAACCCGAGCGTCTGGCCGAGGTCGTAGAGGTGCACGAGCGTCTCGACGATCCCCATGGCGGCGAAGCCCTCGGGGTCGGACACGCCGTAGACGTGATAGGCCCGCACGTCCGGTGGTGTGGTGCGCGTCATCGCCGTCAGCAGCGCCCCGCAGGTCTCCACGACCTGCAGCAGGTCCTCCGGCCCGGCGTCGGGCGCGGCGAAGACCAGGTTCACCGGGCCGCCCGGCCTGCGCGCGGTGAACGCGAACCGCACCGGGGCGGTCGCCGGGCGCCGCCGCGGCCCGATCTGGGCGGCGTAGAAGAACAGATCGTCGGCCAGGTGTTCCAGGGTCTCCCGGCAGGTCCACTCCAGCGAGGCCGCCTGGGCGTCCCAGTCGGCGTCGGTCACCGCCCCCAGCGTGTCGACGGCGAGCCGCACGGCGGTGTCGACATCGTCGGCGATGACCGGGATCCGGGTGCGCACTGACATGGATCCGACCCTAGCCGAATCCGCCGGACCGTCCCGGCCGACTGGACAGGCAACCATTCAGTTGCCTATTCTGGGTCCTGATGGACGCGGTGTTCCGAGCCTTGGCCGACCCCCACCGCAGGCGCCTGCTCGACAAGCTCAACGAGCGCAACGGGCAGAGCCTGCGGGAGTTGAGCGACGGCTTGGCGATGAGCAGGCAGGCGGTCAGCAAACACCTCGACCTGCTCGCCGCCGCGGGCCTCGTGACCGCGGTGAAGCACGGCCGCGAGAAGTGGCACTACCTCAACCCCGTGCCGATCCAAGACATCGCCGACCGCTGGATCGGCAAGTACGAACGCGGCCGGATGACCGCGCTGTCGCACCTCAAGAACGCCCTGGAAGGACCTCCCATGAGCAAGCCGGAATTCGTCTACGTCACCTACATCCAGACCACCGCGGACAAGCTGTACCGCGCGCTGACCGACCCGGAGTTCATCAAGATCTACATGGGTGGGACCGGCCCGGAGTCGGACTGGAAGGTCGGCTCGCCGATCCGGTGGAAGTCCAACCCGGCCGGCGAGTTCGAGGACCTCGACCAGAAGGTCATCGAGGCGATCCCCGGCAAGCGCCTGTCCTACACCTGGCACACCCTGCAGCCGATGCACCGCGACCTGTTCGCCACCGATGAGGAGTTCGCCGAGGCGCTCAAGGAGCGCTCCAAGGTCACCTTCGACATCGAACCCGCGTCGATCCCGATGATGGGCATGAAGCTGACGATCACCCACGACGGCTTCGACAGTGCCGACAGCAAGATGCTCGAAGGCGTCCACGAGGGCTGGACGATGATCCTCTCGGCACTGAAGACGTTGCTGGAAGGCGGAAAACTCGTCGCCGACCAGGAGGACTGACCCCGGGAACGACGAAGGCGCCCCCGGGCGCGGGGCGCCTTCGCGAAAGGGGACGGACCTCAGTTGTGCGTCATCTCCGTGCCGTTGTGGGTCACCTCCGTGCCGTTGTGCGTCATGCCGGCTCGTCGGCCGCGGGCGCCCCCGTACACCGCGTCGCCAAACAGTTCCTGCGCGCGGGCAGCACAAAGCTCGACGAGTGGGCCACCGCGTGGCTCACCGCCGCCGCACCCGAGCTAATCGCCCAGGCCCCAGCCGTCGCCGTCGACCTGCTCGACCGAGCCGACACCCCACACCTCGCGGGCCGCCTCGCCGAAGCCCTCAACCGGACCGGCGACACCACCCGCGCGGAACGGGTCGCCACCCAGGCCCTGGCCGCCCTGGGCCAACCCACGACGCCAACAGCGACAACGGCAGGTGCAGGGTCATGGCGGGCTCCAACATCGAAGGTGAGTTGCCCACAACGGTCGCCCCACCGCGAAGCGGAGACATCGGTCGGCTGACGGAGACGCGAAGCTCTAGGATCGGCGCATCATGGCCGACTACGCACTGCTGATCCTGCCCTCGACGAACCGCGTCTACGCCGAGGCCTCAGTCGATCTCACCCTCGCCGAGCTCGCGGTGTTCAACCAGTCCGTCCTGGACAATCGACTAGGCGACCTCGCGCGCACCGAACTGGGCGGCGTCCCCTACGTCACCTTCACCGCGGACACCCTCAGCGACACCGACCTCGCCTACCTGGCGAACCTGTCGACGCTGTACGCGCTGTTCCGCCTCGACGGGAAACTCCTCGAACCCATCCACGCGCACCGCCTCGACGCGTTCGACGACGACCTGATCACCATCCAGAAATACCAGGGCAAGACCAACGAGCTGTTCACCAAGCTCCTGCTCAACGTCACCGTCATGTCCTCGGCACACGCCCACGACATGCTCGACCGCCGCCTGCTCGTGCTCGACCCGATGTGCGGCCGCGGCACCACCCTCAACCAGGTCATCATGTACGGCTGGAACGCCGCGGGCGTCGACATCGACCAGAAGGACTTCGAGGCCTACGCGACGTTCATCCAGACCTGGCTGAAACGCAAACGCGTCAAGCACCAGGCCGAAGTCACCCGCGTCCGCCGCGACAAACACCTACTCGGACGCAAACTGCAGGTCTCCATCGGACTCACGAAGGACAGCTACAAGGCGGGCGACGCCCTCAGCCTCACCTTCGTCAACGCCGACACGGTCAAGACCCGCGACTTCCACCGCGCCGACAGCGTCGACCTCATCGTCACCGACGCCCCCTACGGCGTCCAGCACGGCAGCCGCGCGGGCGAGGGCCTCCAGCGCAGCCCGCTGGACCTGCTCCGCGGAGCCGCCCCAGTCTGGGCCCAGGTCCTGCGCCCCGGCGGCGCACTGGGCATCGCCTGGAACACCAACGTGGCGAGTCGGGATGCCGCACTCGACGTGCTCGCCGACGCGGGCCTCGACCCGATCGACGACGGCCCCTACCGCTCACTCGCCCACCGCGTCGACCAAGCCATCGTCCGCGACATCGTGATCGCCCGCAGGCCGTGACAACGCTGACGGTCGGCGTCGACCACCGCGACCTCAGCGTCGCGGTACTCACCGTCGCCGCCGACCTCGGCCGCCGCCTCGACGCCGATCTGCACGTGCTGCACGCCGTCGACCTGCGCGACTACCCCATCGACCCAGACGCCGACAACTGGGAAGAACAGGCGGGCAGCGCACTCGCCGAACTCCGCGACACAGTCAGCCAGACCCTGGCCGACTATCCAGGACGCTGGGCATTCGACGTCAAGATCGGCGAGCCCGCCCCGCTCCTGCGCACGGCCGCCGACGAGCGGGACGCACTGATGATCATCGTCGGCCACCACCGGCACTGGAACCCCAGCCGGATCACCCGCGGCTCCGTCGGCACAGCGCTCACCCGCACGACACCCCGCCCAGTGCTCCTCGTCCCGGAGACACCATGAACATCACCCTGCCCGACGGCACCACACTGCACTACACCGACAGCGGCGGCACCAACCCGACAATCATCCTGCTCCACGGCGGCCTCGTCACCGCCGAACTCATGTGGTCAACCCACCTGCCCAAGCTGACCAGCCACTATCGCGTGATCGCCCCAGACACCCGAGGGCACGGACACAGCGACAACCCCGCAGGCCACTTCGGCTACGACCGGTTCGCCGACGACTGCGCCGCCCTCATCACCGAACTCAGCCTCGAGCGACCCGCCGTCATCGGCTACAGCGACGGCGCGCAAACAGCACTCGAACTCGGTATGCGCCGACCCGAACTGGTCTCCGCACTCGTCCTCGGCGGCGTGATCGCCGAACCCACCGCGCACTACCGCGACGCACTCGCCGCGATCGGATTCACCACACCAGGCGAAGTCGACACCGCACTCTTCGACCGCACCATCCCGGGCTTCCTCGACGTCATCAAGAACCTGCACGGCGCCGACTACGTCCCCGAATTCATGGCCGACACCTCACGCCTATGGCTGACCCTGCCGACCTACACCGACCAACAACTCGCCGGAATCCCCGTGCCGACATTGGTGATCACCGGCGACCGCGACGAAGGCCCACTGGACCAAGCACCCCGCCTCTGCCGAACGATCCCCCACACCGAACTCGCGGTCATCCCCGGAGCCGATCACGCCGCCATCGAACGCACCCTGTTCGCCGACATCGTCATCGACTTCCTCACCCGCTCAGGCAAGCCCGCGGAAACCACGTAGCCGCAGACTGTTCGTCACCACGAACACCGAACTGCACGCCATCGCCGCACCCGCCAGCATCGGGTTCAGCAGACCGGCAGCGGCCAACGGCACCGCCGCCACGTTGTAGGCGAACGCCCAGAACAGATTGCCCTTGATCGTGCGCAACGTCCGCCGCGACAACCGGATCGCGTCCGCCGCCGCGCGCAGGTCGCCCCGCACCAACGTCAGGTCGCTCGCCTCGATAGCGACATCGGTGCCCGTACCCATGGCCAACCCAAGATCAGCCGTCGCCAACGCCGCCGCGTCGTTGACGCCGTCGCCCACCATCGCGACGACCTTGCCCTCGCTCTGCAGCCTGGTCACCACCTCGACCTTCTGCTCCGGCAGGACCTCCGCGATGACCTCGGTGATGCCGACCTCCGCAGCCACCGCCCGCGCCACCGCCTCGTTATCACCGGTCAGCAACACCGGCGTCAACCCCAGCGACCGCAGCCACACGACCGCCTCCGCCGACGTCGGCTTCACCGTGTCGGCCACCACCAGCACGGCACGAGCCCGACCATCCCACCCGACAGTCACCGCTGTGTGCCCGCGCCGCTCCGCGTCAGCCTTCGCGAAGAACAGATCACTCGGCAGATGCGGACTTCCCTGCTCCAGCAACGAAGTCCGACCGACCACCACCACCCGTCCGTCCACTGTACCCCGAACGCCGATCCCCTCGACGGCGGCGAAACCCGTCACCGGCGGCAGTTCACCGACAGCGGAACGAGCGCCACGCACAACGGCCCGCGCGATCGGATGCTCAGACCCGTCCTCCACCGCGCCCGCCAGCCGCAACACCTCGGCCACGTCCTCGCCATCCGCGACCCGAACGTCCACAAGCGACATCTGGCCGGTCGTCACCGTGCCGGTCTTGTCCAGCACCACGGTGTCCACCAGGCGAGTCGACTCCAACACCTCGGGACCCTTGATCATGATCCCCAGCTGCGCACCGCGACCCGTGCCGACCAACAACGCCGTCGGCGTCGCCAACCCCAACGCACAAGGACACGCGATGATCAACACCGCCACGGCCGCGGTGAACGCCATCGACGACGACGCACCCGCACCCAGCCAGAACGCGAGAGTCCCGACCGCCAACGCGATCACCACCGGCACGAACACCGCCGAAACCCGATCCGCCAGGCGCTGCACCTGCGCCTTGCCGGTCTGCGCCTGCTCCACCAGCTTCGCCATCCGCGCGAGCTGCGTCTGCGCACCCACCCGGGTCGCGGCCACGACAAGCCTGCCACCCACATTGACCGTGCCGCCGACGACCTTGTCCCCCGCGGCGACCTCGACGGGCACCGACTCACCCGTCACCATGCTCAGGTCGACAGCGGAGGATCCCTCCGCGACCACACCGTCCGTCGCCACCTTCTCCCCAGGCCGAACCACAAAACGCTCACCAACGGCCAACTGCCCGATCGGTACCCGCACCTCAGCGCCGTCACGCAGGACAGCGACATCCTTGGCACCAAGATCCAGCAGCGCACGCAGCGCGGCACCTGCCCGTCGCTTGGCCCGAGACTCGAAATAGCGGCCCGCCAGGATGAACGCCGTGACCCCGGCCGCGACCTCCAGATAGATCGCCCCCAACCCATCCGAGCGAGCCACGGTGAACTCGAACGGATGAGTCATACCCGGAGTGCCCGCCGAGCCGAGGAACAACGCGTACAACGACCAGAGGAAGGCCGCCAGCGTCCCCATCGACACCAGCGTGTCCATGGTCGCCGCGCCGTGTCGCACATTCATCCAGGCCGCTCGGTGGAACGGCCAGGCACCCCAGGTCACAACCGGGGTCGCGAGCGCGAGCGAAACCCACTGCCAATACGTGAACTGCAGCGGGGGGATCATCGCCATAGCCACGACCGGGATCGCGAGCAGCACCGAGACAACCAGCCGCTCACGCAGCCCATCGTGCTCAACCGACTCATCGACCTCTGGTAGCGCGGCCGTGTACCCCGCGGCCTCGATCTGGGCGATCAGCGTCGCCCGATCCACACCATCGGCGTAGACGACGTTCGCCTTCTCGGTGGCGTAGTTGACCGTCGCGGTCACACCGTCAAGCTTGTTGAGCTTCCGCTCGACCCGGTTCGCGCAGGACGCGCAGGTCATCCCCCCGATGGCGAGCTCGATCTCGGCGGTCCGCGTCAGGTTCGTGGTCACTTCGACTCCACGTGACCAGCGTCGACCTGGTGGGTCTCACCGGCGGGCGCGGGAGCGTCGAACGGCCCCACCGCCGACCCGAGCGCGAACGCCCCGGCCGCGACCAGCACGAGGACAACCCCGTAGGCCCCGATCCTGCTTGCCGTACTCACATCTCCCCCTACGACCGGACGAGCCGCGCGATAGCGGCACTCGCCTCACGGACCTTGTCATCGGCGTTTCCGCCGCCCTCGGCGATGGCCTCGGCGACACAGTGCTTCAGATGCTGGTCGATCAGCCCGAGCGAGACCGCCTGCAGCGCTTTCGTCGCCGCGGAGACCTGGGTCAGGATGTCGATGCAGTACTTGTCTTCCTCGACCATGCGCTGCAGCCCGCGGACCTGCCCCTCGATCCGGCGCAGTCGCTTGAGGTAATCGTCTTTGTCGCCGCTGTAGCCGTGCACCCGGTGCCCTCCTTGGTCGGACACCTCAACCATACCCTACGGGGGTACCCCTACGACCGGACCAGTCGCGCGATGGCGGCCGACGCCTCACGCACCTTCACCGACGCCTCCGGCTCACCCGCCGCCGCGGCCGCCACGACACAGGTCAAGAGATGCTCGTCCAGCAGCTCGAGCGAGAACGCCTGCAACGCCTTGGTCGCCGCGGAGACCTGGGTCAGGATGTCGATGCAGTACTTGTCTTCCTCGATCATCCGCTGCAGCCCGCGGACTTGCCCCTCGATCCGGCGCAGTCGCTTGAGGTACGCCTCCCTGTTGCTGTTGTCGACCGCCACAGCCCGCTCCCCTCGCGATGAACGATCAGCGTACTGGCCACCGACACCCGTCCACGATCACCCGCAGGTGCGAAGCGCCACCGGACCCGCGAAGCTTTCGGTCATGTGGGAAGCGATGTGGTGGGGCCTCGTCGGCGGGATCGCGCTGGTCATCGGCGCCGCGGCCGGGCTGGCCGGCAACCCGAGGCCCCGGCTTATCGCGCTCGTGATGGCGTTCGGGTCCGGCGTACTCATCAGCGCCCTGGCGTTCGAACTGGCCGCGGAATCCTTCGAGGCAGGTGGAGCGCTCGCCCTCACCGCGGGCCTCGCGGCAGGCTCGGCGACGTTCTTCCTCGGCGACCTCGCGATCGACCGCTTCGGCGGCGAACACCGAAAGCGCTCCGATGGCCGCCAGCAGTCAGGCACGGCGATGGCGATCGTGCTCGGGTCACTGCTCGACGGAATCCCGGAATCGGCGGCCATCGGCGTCTCCCTACTCAGTGGCGGGTCAGTCGGCGTAGCGGTCGTCGCCGCGGTGTTCCTGTCGAACGTGCCGGAGTCGATGTCCGCGGCGGCGGGCCTGCGCAAAGCCGGGCACTCGACCCGCTGGATCCTGACCCTGTGGATTGGGGTCGCACTCGTGTCAGCACTGTCGGCCGGGCTGGGATACGCGTTCCTCGGGTCCACATCGCCCGCGACGATCGCGGTGGTCCAGGCGTTCGCCGCGGGCGCGATCCTCACGATGCTGGCGGACACGATGCTGCCGGAGGCGTTCGAGAACGGTGGCAACACCACAGGCCTGGTGGCGACTCTCGGGTTCACCACTGCCTTCCTGCTCAGCCACACGACGTAGCCGCTCCCACCGACGCGCGATGACCTCGACTCGCCGTCCTGGCGTGCCCACTCGGACGTCTTCTCAAGGGTGGCCTTCGACGTTTGCCCTTCGATGACCTTGAGCCCTCCCCTTCCTTGGCGTTTTGGTCTTGTGTTTCGAGCCTGGTGGGCCCGCCGGGTTGTCGGATCGCCCACCTATTATCTTGATAGTGAAAAGCTGATATTTACATTTGGAACTGTCCTTAATGGGCCAAACCGTAACTCTGCTGTTACGGTTGGCGTATCCGCGCACGTCAAGGAGTCGCCATGAAGTCCTACGAATCGGGTTCGACCATCAACGCCACGCCCGCGCAGGTCTGGGCCGTCCTGTCCGACGCCGCCGCCTGGCCGAACTGGGACTCGGGAGTCATCAAGGTCGAGGGCGCGGTCGAGCCCGGCGCGAAGATCCGCGTCACGAGCGCCGCCAGCCCCGACCGGACATTCCCCGTCAAGGTCACCGCGCTGACCCCCGACGCGGGCATGACCTTCGCAGGCGGCATGCCGCTCGGCCTGTTCCGCGGCGAGCGCACCTACACCCTGACGTCCACATCGGACTCGACGACCGAGTTCCGGATGCGCGAGGTCTACACCGGTCCGATGGTGCCGCTGATCTGGAAGTCGATGCCCGACCTGCAGCCATCCTTCGACCAGTTCGCCGCGGGCCTCAAGAAGCGGGTCGAGAGCGGCGCCTAGTGGCGGACACGCAGTTGGATGCCCTGGGGGACGCGAACCGTCGCCGGATCCTTCGACTGCTCGCCGACGGCGGCCGGTCGGTCCAGGAGATCGCCGACGCGCTTCCGATCAGCAGGCCCGCGGTATCGCGGCACCTGAGGCTGTTGCGCGACTCGGGCCTGGTCGCCGAGGAACGCCAAGGCACCCGACGGGTTCATCGGTTGCACGACCATGGCGCACGGCTGGTTCGCGACTACCTAGTCGACCTGTGGGGCCTGGACGGCGGCCAGGTCCTAGGACCAAGTGTCTAGTCCACTTAAGACCATAGACCGAGGCGCCCACCAGATCACTTCCCGTAGCGTTCCTCCTGTCGGCCCAACCAGACCGGAGGACAAGGCGATGAAGAGGGCACGTGCGCTGCACCACCTGCGCACCACCGCGGAGACATGCGCGGACATGGCGACCAGACCGCAATCGATCTTCCCGTTGCGCGTCGACCAACTGTGGGTGGCCGGTGAGATCCTCACCCCGGCCGACGATCTCGACAGCGTCCTGATCGGGTTGGTCGTCGACCTCCCGCCGGATGAGGTCGCCTGGCTGACCGAGCCGCACGGATCTCAGCACTGGACCAACGCGGCACGCCTGCAGACAGCGCCGGTCACGATTCGCTGGCGGTCCGCGGCGGCCCCGATCTGGAACCACGCTCTCGACCGTCCGGTCCTTGTCTGGACGGTCACCGATGGCATCAACGAGGAGGTGCTGCGGGCGATCGCCGAGAACGACCTCGACAACGTCCGACTAGCAGCCCCCTCCCCCGCGTTAAGAGCCGAACGCCTCGCCGACGACTTGGCCGTCAGCCTCCGGGCCCTACGCGGCGGCACGGCGACGTACACCGAGCGCCGCTGGCGGCCGGGCAAGCTCGAGCCGACCGCCGACGCGCTGTGGCACGCGAGTGAGGGATATCTCGACCTCCTCGACGCGGTGAATTCGCCTTAGGCCATTACGCCCGGTGTCAATCCGCCGAGAAGGGATACAACGACGACCTTCATCACTGAGAGGCCCGACGATGCTGCTGACCGACCCGCATCCGATCTACACCACCCTCGCCCGCGAGTACGGCATCGACCCGGCCGACGACAAGCAACCGCAGCCAGAAGGAGCCGAACAGGACACATAGCGAAAGATCACCGGGCGCGCCCCAGGCGCATGCACCCCCGCCGACCACCGCGGCGGAAGTGCCACCTGAGAGGGTCCGCTAGGCGCCTGCGGGCTGGATCATCTGCGACAGGCCTACGTACCCGATGTCATGGAGCCGCTGGCCTGACCTGGCGAAATACGCCGCGTCCGCGGTGATGCCCAAGCCCTCGACCATGCGGTTCATGAAGTTGAACAACGCGCACACGAGGATGGCGTCGTAGAGGGCCCGCTCATCCCAGCCTTCGGCGTACACCGCGTCGGCGTCGGCCTGGGTGACGCTGGACGGGCTGCGGGTCAGCTTCCCGACGTAGTGCAGGACCGGCTTCATCTTGGCGTCGACGGGCGCTGAGTCCAGGTCGGCCACGGCGGCGGCGAGCAAGCCGGGCTCGATGCCGTATGCCTCGGCGGTCACGGTGTGCACGCCGTGGCAGTAGCCGCAGGCGTTGAGGCCGGACACGTAGGCCGCGATCAGCTCACGCTCGCCGAGGGTGAACGGCGAGGGCGCACGCATCACGGTCTCGTGGTAGTCGATCAGGGGGCGGGCGGTCTCCGGGTAGCGCTGGAAGACGTCGAGCAGGACGGCGTTCTCGGGCAGTGACGGCAGGTGGGTCACAGTTCTCCTCCAGGCAGGGCGGCGACGGCGTCGATGTCGGCTCGACGGAGCCAGCAGGCGGTCAGGTAGACCAGACAGGCCGGACCGACATCGGTGAGTTCGGCGGCGATCGCTGTGTAGGCGCGGTCCCAGGTTTGACGGATCGCGGCTGACACCATCGGGTTCGGATCGGCGTCGGCGAGGTCGGACCTGATCGCTCGCCAGCGCTGGGCACCCGCGGCGACCAAGTCGGGCATGGTCAGGTGGGCGCCGCCGTGGCGGACCTGGTCGACCAGCATGGCGACCTGGCCTGGGTCGTCGGCCATGGTCACGACGGCCAGGCAGGCCAACAGGCGTTCAGGGTCGAGGCCGAGCAGCATCACGCCGGCCTCGGTCGAGGCCGGGGCGTCGATGGCGGGCAGGGTGAACCTGGTGTCAGACAAGGGCGCCCACCTCCAGCGGGCGACGGGTCCCGGCCGTGACGCCCGAGCGGGCGGCGATGGCGGCGGCGACGCGGGCTGTGGCCACCCGGTGGCCGTCGATGTTGCGGGCGGCGGGGCCGAGCACCATGCACGCGGCCGCGCCGACCACGAAGACACGTGGATCGGCGCGATAGGCGAGCGTCCGCTGGTCCAGGTCGGGCCAACCATCACGGGCGGCGACGATGTCAGCCGGGAGCAGCCCGGTGCCGATGGAGGGAGTGGTTCCAAGGGCGAAGACGACGTGGTCCCCCACGACCGTTTCACCGTTGGCTAATCGCACCGCACCGATCCGTGCGTCGGCCACCGCGCTGCCGCGGTGCACGGTCAACCTGCCATCGGCTTCCGCGGCGCGGAGCAGCGGCTGGAACTCGAACATCACGGAAGCGCGGCGGTGTCTGCTCATCAGGGTGAGGCGGTCCGCCCACGAGCCCGCGTCGAACTTCGCGCGGCCTTCCGGGCGGAAGAACGACGCGTTGACGTCGGCGCACTGGTAGCGCTCCTCTGTCTCGCGCACGACCCAATGCACCTTGCGGCCCGAGGCGAGCGCGTCGGCGATGATGTGTGCCGAGCTGAGCCCGGCGCCGACCACGACCACTGACCTGGCCGACGCCGGTACCGGCTCGTCCCAGTGACCACCCTGCCAGCCTGCCGGGGCCTGGCGTCGTTCCTCGCCCTGGCACAGCACCACGAACCGGGCGTCGATGGCGCCTCGGTCGGTGCCCACGACCAGGCCGCCGCGAATCGGGTGCACCTGGGTCACCGTCGCCTGCCAAGTCCGCTCGGTCACCTGGTGCACGGCCGCGATGTGGCGGCAATAGGCGTCGAACACGTCGACAGGCACCACTGAGCGGTGGCCGGACTGGGCCATCCGGATCTCGCCACGCTCGTCGTGGGTCAGCCGTGACCAGTGCAGCCTGGCGAAGTCCAGCAGCTCACAGTCGCGGTATCCCTCGACTCCTGGGTGGTGCTCGTACGGCGACCTCAGCACGCGCTGGCCGAGTCGGTCGATCCGGTCGAAGAACCGGTGGCACGGCCGCCCATCGCGGTCGACAAGGACGACGTCCCGAACCCCCAGGTGCCAGAGTGCGCCCGCCACGGCCAGCCCCGCCGGGCCCGCGCCGACGATCACGACGTTCGCGCGCGTGGGCAGTGGCAGCCCGGTCGGCGGTGTGGGGGCGGTCAGCGGCCGCGGCCAGTCACGCCCCCGCGGGGATTCGAGCAAACGCGGTTCCGGCATGAATTTGATCATGTGGCCTCGCCTGGAAAGGACGCGCCGACGAAGCCGGGCGAGCCGGCTTCGTCGGTGGGCGTCGAATGTCGCGGACTCAGCCGATGACGGTGACCGGGATCATCATCTCGATGACCGGCCGGGTGGGCATCCCGTCGGCGACCATCTGCTCCACGGCCGCTGCGACCTGCTCAGGCGTGTCGGTGGGGGCGGCGCTGTAGCGCGCGTGCGCGTAGGTGGGCTTGCGCGTCGAGCACTCGAGCTCGAAGACCTTCAGTACGGCCTCACCGGGGCGGACCTCGCCGTCGTGGAAGGTCAGTCGGCGCAGGTCCGGGGTGAGGAACGTGCGGGAGAACTGGCGGGACATGATCATGCTGTCGCCGCCGTCGATGAAGTAGGTGTCCTCGTCGGTGGTCACCTGCATGGCCGTCCAGGTCTGGTCGGTGAGGTTGGTCTCCGACTTGATCACCTGCCAGCGGCCGGGCTCGGGCAGGTGCAGGCTCATCGACACATCGTGGTCGATCGCGTCCACCGCACCGGAGATCATCAGGACCCGACGGCGCACGTCGGCGACGGCTGCCATCTGGATGTCACGAGCTCGCACCCGACCGGACACGTCCAGCCCGGGAATGTCCAATTCCGACACTCTGTCTCCTTTGATCAATTGGTGAAAGTCAATTCCTCTTGTCTGGACGCGCGATCTCGACCCCAGGCTTGCACATGATCCACACAAGCTCAACAACGCGAATTCCGATTGGGCCGATCGGACCCAGACAAGGGGATCACCTGGCGGCTTGACGTCGATTCAGGCGATTTCCACCTCTTGCTCGGCGGGCTCTTCCGGGGAGCCGATGTAGAGCACCCCGAACACGTCCGGCTCCCGGAAGCAGATCTTGACGATCAGGTTCTCCCGCACGACGACGAAGAACTCGCCCGACCTGGAGACATCGTCGAGC
Source organism: Actinokineospora sp. (assembly GCA_035540215.1). Classification (GTDB taxonomy): domain Bacteria; phylum Actinomycetota; class Actinomycetes; order Mycobacteriales; family Pseudonocardiaceae; genus Actinokineospora. The sequence goes on from DATLIA010000345.1 coordinate 24,594, forward strand.
ACCTTGTACGAGCGGAACACCGTTCCGTCCGCGACGGCGAACAGCGCCCGGTACAGCGCGTTCTTCTCCGCCTGCCCCGCGTTCGCGGCCCATTTCTCGAGGCGGGAGAGCCCCAGATTGAGCTTAAGCCGCATTCGTTCCCGACTCATCGGCCCCAGCCTCCAGCACGGCGATCACATCGTTGATGTCGCGCGGGTCGCCTGCCGCCTCGACCCTCGCCATGGCGATCTTGTAGTCCCGGGCGCGCGCCATCCGGGCGGTCATCTCCAGGCTCTCCACGAAGTGGTGCACCGCGGCACCGTCACCGGTGGCCTGCTTGTCGGCGAGAGCCTCCGCGAGCCTGCGCAGCGCGTCGCGGCGGCCCCGACTGGGCAGCCCGCTCAGCGCGATAGTGATCTTGTCGGCGAGTTTCACATAATCGTCGCCGAATACCCCGGACCGCAGCGCGTTTGTCACCGAAGCCATATTCCGCTCCCTTCACCGCCTGTTGGCGCATGGATCGCGCCTCACTAGTCTGCGGTACCTCAGGATTGCCGAACCAGTGCCGGAGACATTCGCCGACAGGGTTCGCACCATGATCGATCACACACGGCCGCACGCGGTGCGCGTGACGGATTCATGTGCGCCGTCGCACGTTCGCGGATGAAGTTTTCTGCCGCCGACCGGACCGGATGGGGGTAGCCCGGCCGGCGGCATGGTCGCCCGCGCACCGCTGGAGTACGTCCGACAGCGTGGGGGACACCGCCGGGAAACGTCCACCGGTCCTGATTCAGGAAGCGACACCCACCAAACGGTCACAGCGGCTCGATAGTTCCCACGACACGGTGTCCGTGCTCACCGCAGCGCCGCGAGCGCCGCGCGCAGCGACCCCTCCGCGGCGGCGGCATCACCGTCCTGGATCTCGCCGATGGCGCGCCGGACGGCCGCGACCGGACCGGTCAGCCGACAGGTGTGTCCGCAGGCCGCCGTCCACGCCAAACCCGCGCGGAGTTCGTCGATCGCACCTGACTGATCGACGTCGTCGACCACCTTGACGACCGCTGCCCGCAGCCGCGCGCCCAAGTCGACAGATTCAGTGGAAGTCACTGCCGTGAGCATGGCAACCCTTCGACGCGACTGTGTGTCCACCCGGATTATCGCCTGTGGACAACCATCGCGCTCCTGAACACATGTTCGATGATTCGTGTAGGGTCGAGGCCATGGCAGTGGCATTGCAGGGATCCTTGTGGGACGGACCGGACGCCGCCGGTCTCGCCTCGCTCTCCGCCGCACGCCGCATCCATCTCACCGAGGGCGCGTGGCTCGACGTCCTCCCCGGCTGGCTCCACGGCGCCGACGACCTGTTCGAGCGGCTGGTCGACTCAGTGCCGTGGCGCGCGGAACGCCGCGCTATGTACGACTCGGTGGTCGATGTCCCCCGCCTGCTCAGCTTCTACGACGAACACGCTCGATTACCCGACGATCTCCTGACCGAAGCGCGCGACGACCTGAACGCCCACTACCGACCGGAGCACTTCGCCACCGCGGGCCTGTGCTTCTACCGCGACGGCCGCGACAGCGTCGCCTGGCACGGCGACACCATCGGCCGCGGCGGTTACGAGGACACGATGGTCGCCATCGTGTCCGTGGGCGCCCCGAGGGCGCTGCTGCTTCGGCCGAAGCAGGGTGGGGTCACGATCCGGCACGCGCTGGGACACGGGGACTTGCTGGTCATGGGCGGGTCATGCCAGCGAACCTGGGAACACGCGGTACCGAAGACCGCCCGGCCCGTGGGCCCAAGGATCAGCATCCAGTTCCGTCCACGCGGGGTGCGCTAGACCTGCCGGACGCGCTGGAGCCGACCCACGCCGAAGCAGGGTACGGGCGTCTACTTCGCGCCAGGATCGGCGGCTCGCTCGCCGAGAGGTCGCGAGATCGGTTCGTGCATCGCTACCCGCACGGGCCAGCTTTCGACGGGATGGCAGTCCGAGCGCGACACGTCCCGCGCCGACCAGCTCGGCCGGAACTGCCTCACCCGGGAACCCCGGGCCCACGTGATCCGCCGCGCGTGGTCACCCGCGCCCGAACTGGCGAGCGAACGCGCTCCGGGACACCCGCATCGCGATCGGCACTGTGAGCGCGGCCAAGCCCGGCTGCCCGCGGCTGCCAACCATGCCCGCGACTGCTCCGTGCGTGACTGGCCTTGCTCGCGGTTGGCCTTGCACCCGGTCGGCTGTGCTCGCGGTTGGCCTTACACCCGGTCGGCCATAGTCGGCCGTGCTCGCGGTCGGGCATGCGCATGGCCGACCTCTGCCCATGGCTCCCTTTGCGCGTGGGGTGGCCCCTGCTCGCGGCTGGCATCGCACGTGGGGTGGCCTCTGCGCGCTGCTGGGCCTTCAGTGCGTGGCTGAGCCTCTACGCCTGGGTGGCATTCGCTCGGGGCCATAGGCGCGTATAGGCACGCCGGCGAAACCGCGCGTGCCACCGGGATTGCCTCCACCCCAAATCGCCGCTATCTTGATATCGGATAACGGCTACCGCATATCTGGAGCGCGCAAAATGGACGCAGGCGATGTCGGCAGGCTGATGTTCGGCAGGCCCAGCAGGCTCCGGCTGGCGTTGTGGATTCACACGCACGCGGGGCCGCGGTTCTATCAGTCCGAGCCGCCGAAGACCGTTATCGCGCAGAGTGCGACCGGTATCGAGCTGACCCGCCTGGTGGATCTCGGCATGCTCACCGAGCACCGTGAGCCCGCGAACCGGCGGGTCTACTACGAGCGGACGCGCAGCCCGCTGTGGTCGATCATCGTGGCCGCGGCCAAGGTAGTCGACCCCGTCGACAAATGACGCGCGGGCGACTGACGCACAGTCAGTCCACAGGTTCGACACAGCCTGACTTCATGGGGCAGGCGCATCATAGATCCATGCATCGGCCTGAACTACGGCGTCCGGATGGGACACCTGTTCGCGTGCTCGTCGTCGACGACGAGCCCACGCTGGCGGAATTGGTGACCCTTGCCCTTCGGTACGAGGGGTGGGACGCGCGCAGTGCGCTCGATGGGGCGAGCGCGGTGCGGGTGGCGCGCGAATTTCGGCCGGACGCTGTCGTATTGGACGTCATGCTGCCCGATTTCGACGGGCTGGAGGTGCTGCGCAAACTGCGGGCCGAGACCGACTCCCTTCCAGTCCTGTTCCTCACCGCCAAGGACTCGGTGGAAGATCGGATCGCGGGGTTGACCGCCGGTGGCGACGACTACGTGACCAAGCCGTTCAGCATCGAGGAGGTCGTCCTCCGGCTGCGCGCGCTCATGCGGCGCACTGGGGTCACCGAGGCCACGGCGGGCGCGAGTCTCGTCGTCGGTGATCTCACTCTCGACGAGGACACCCGCGAGGTGTTCCGCGGCGGCGAGGAGATCAGCCTGACCGCCACCGAGTTCGAGTTGCTCCGCTTCCTGATGCGCAATCCACGCCGCGTGCTGAGCAAGACGCAGATCCTCGACCGGGTGTGGAACTACGACTTCGGCGGTCAGGCGAACATCGTCGAGCTTTACATCTCCTACCTGCGCAAGAAGGTCGACGCGGGCCGGGAACCGATGATCCACACGATGCGGGGCGCGGGATATGTTCTCAAACCGTCGCGCTAAGACCCTCCGGGCGCGGCTGATCGCCGAGCAGGTCGTGCTGCTCGCGATGGTGTGCCTGGTCATCGGCGTGGTCACGCTCGTGGTCCTTCGCGGGTACCTGGTCGCCCAGCTCGACGGCAGGCTCGACCAAGCTGACCAACGCGCGTCCGGGCAGGGACCCCGAGGTCCAGGGCAGCGGCCACCGCGACCAGGGCAACAGCCACCACCACCGCAGCCACGGCTGGGCGAGCCCATTCCCGGCCAAGGTCCAGGCACCCTCAACGCGTGGATCCGCGACGGCGAGGTCGTTGACGCGAGTCGGCTGAATGACCAAGGCGACGCCGAGGAACTGCCGGAGAGCCTCTACTCGGTCCTGACCAACCTGCGAATCGGGTCGAAACAGGAACGTGAACTCGGCGATTGGGGCACCTACCGTCTCATCGCGACCGAGCCGCCTGGCCGAAGCGACTTCGATGTGCTCATCACCGGCCTGCCGATGGCCGAGGCGAACGACACCCTCTGGACCGTCGGGCTGGTCCTGGGCGGTGTCTCGTTGCTCGGATTGGTCGTGGCGGGGGCGGCGGGTGTGATCATCGTCCGCCGGACGCTACGGCCGCTCGACCGGATGGCCGCGACCGCCCGCCGAGTCGCGGAACTTCCGCTCGACCGTGGCGAAGTGGCGCTGTCCGTTCGGGTGCCCGAGGCAGACACCGACCCGGACACCGAAGTCGGCCAGGTCGGATCGGCACTGAACAAGATGCTTGGCCACGTCTCCAACGCGCTGGAGGCGCGGCAGGCGAGCGAGACCAGGGTGCGTCAGTTCGTCGCCGACGCCAGCCATGAGCTGCGTACCCCGCTGGCCGCGATCCGCGGGTACGCCGAACTCGTCCGCAGGCAGCCAGACGAGGTGCCCGCGCCGATCTCGCACGCGCTCTCCCGGGTCGAGTCGGAGTCGCGGCGGATGACGGCGCTGGTCGAGGACCTGCTGCTGCTGGCCCGGCTGGACTCGGGCAGGCCACTGCACACCGAGCCGGTCGATCTGTCCCGGCTGGTCGTCGACGCGGTGAGCGACGCCCGGGTGGCGGGCCCTGGGCACCAGTGGCGGCTCGACCTGCCTGGCGACCCGGTCCTGGTCAGCGGCGACGAGCTGCGGCTGCACCAGGTCGTGGCGAACCTGCTGGCCAACGGCCGCACCCACACTCCCCCTGGCACGACGGTCACCACCGGCCTTGCCCGTTCCAACGGCCAGGTCGCGTTGACGGTCACCGACGACGGCCCTGGCATCCCGTCCGAGTTGCGTCCGGAGATCTTCGAGCGGTTCGCCCGCGGCGACGGTTCCCGGTCGCGGGCCGCGGGTGGGACCGGCCTTGGTCTCGCGATCGTCTCAGCGGTCCTGCACGCCCATGAAGGCACCGTCACCGTGCGCAGCGAACCAGGTCGGACGCAGTTCACTGTGTTGTTACCAGCGGCGCCCTGCTGAGGGACTTTTGACCTGGCGACAGCCGCGCGGGGCACGCGTAGGCTCCCGCACACCGAGATCCGCAACACCGCTGGGAGGGCTGGCCGTGCGCGTGGCTGAGAGGCCGAACGCCGCTCTTCGAGGCGGTGGCCGAGATCATTGACCCGACCTCGGTACCGGAGCCGAGCCCGGCGGACGCCATCCCGCGTCAGGGCACCCGGATCTCAGGGCACGCGGACCTCACCACCCGCCCGGACTTCGAGCAGTTCCTGGTCGCCCTGTGCGAGCAGGCCGCGGGTGACGTCCACCTCGACTTGGCCGAACTGGACTTCATCGACATCTCCGGGGTGATCACCCTGGTCCGGGTCGCCGGTTCGCTGGCCGACGGCAGGCATCTGGTGCTGCACAACCCGCCACCGGCCATGCGGCGCATCCTGGACCTGCTGGGACCCACCGCCGACCAGGGCGTGCTGGTCGACTAGCGGCCGAGGATCGCGCGCACCTCGGCGTCCTCGACCTGGGCGAAGTCCTCGTACCAGTGGCCCACCGCGTGGAAGTGGCGCGGCGTCATCGGGCACACCACCTCGTCGGCGATCAGGCGCAGTCTGGCCACCACGTCGGCCGGTGCCACCGGCGCGGCGACGACCACCCGGCCCGCGCCTCTCCCCCGCACGACCCGCACCGCGGCCGCCACAGTCGCCCCGGTCGCCACGCCGTCGTCGACAAGGATCACCGTGCGGCCCGTGATGTCGGGTGCTGGGTCGCCGCCGCGCAGCGAGCGGGCCCTACGGAGGATCTCGTCGCGTTCGGCCGCGGCGGTGTGGGCGACATCCGCCCAGGTCAGGTCCAGTTCGCGGAGCAGTTGATCAGACCGGACGGTCACGCCGCCCTCCCCCACCGCGCCCACGGCGAGCTCAGGATGACCTGGGGCGCCGACCTTGCGGACCAGTACGACATCGACCGGAGCGCCAAGTCGTGCGGCGACCTGCGCGGCGACGGGGACACCGCCGCGCGGGAGCCCGAGGACGATCGGGGCCTCCGCGCGCAAGTGGGCCAAATGGTCGGCCAACACTCGGCCCGCTTCGGCCCGGTCGGCGAAACGCATGCGACCAGTGTGCGCCGGGCCGACGCCGTGCGCCCCCGAACCTCGGCGGGTTCGGGGGCGCACGGTGACTTGGGTCAGCCGACCCGGTCGAGCTCACGCACCGGGATCGGCGCGGTCTCGGGCTCCGGACGCCCCCGAAGGAACTTCGGCGTCCACCAGTTTCGCTCGCCGAGCACCGTCATCAGCGACGGCAGGACCACCGCGCGGATAAGGGTCGCGTCGATGAGGATCGCGGTGGCGAGACCCACGCCCATCTGCTTCATGTCGATCGTGCTCAGCGTGCCGAAGATCGAGAACACGCCGATCATGACCGCCGCGGCGCTGGTGACCACGCCCGCCGACGTCGTGATGCCGTGCGAGACCGCCGACCTGGTGTCCATGCCCTTCTCCCTGGCCTCACGGATGCGGCTGACCACGAACACGTGGTAGTCCATCGAGAGTCCGAAGAGGACGACGAACAGGATCAGTGGCAGCCAGGCGACGATGCCACCGGTGGAGGTGAAGCCGAGCAGCCCCTCTGCCCACTTGTTCTGGAACACCAGCACCAGCACGCCGTACGCGGCACCGGCCGAGAGTGCGTTGAGGACGATGGCCGACGCGGCGATCACCGGCGAGCGGAACGTCCACAGCATCACGATGAAGGTCAGCAGCAGGACGATCGAGATGACCCACGGCAGCGACTCGTTCATGTTGTCGACGAAGTCCTTGTTGCCCGCGGTCTCGCCGCTGACGGCGAACTCGGCGCCCGCGACCGTCCCGATGGTGCCCGGCAGCGCGTTGGTGCGCAGCCACTCCAGCGACTTGGCCGCGGCCTCGCTGGTACCGCGGTCCGGGATGGCCGCCTTGATAAGGAAGATCTGCTCGTCACCGGAACGCATGACCTTCGGCGGGCTGTCCTGGGCGAACGCCGGGTTGGCCTGGATGCGCTTGACCAGTTCGTCAACGGCGGCCTCGGTCTTGGCGGCACCGCCGCCGGGCGAGCGCACCGCGATGACGTGGTCGGCGCCGGTGCTCGGGTACGCCGCGGTCATCCGGTCGTAGGACTGCATGATCGGGATGCTGCGGGGCAGGTCGGCGTCGGACGGCGAGTTCAGGTTCATCCCGAACGCGGGGATGGACAGGGCGACCAGCGCGCCACCGGCGACGACGAGCGCGACACCCGGTTTGCGCAGCGACGGCTTGAGAATGGCCTTCCAGAAGCGGGGCTCCCCGCCGGAGCGGGCCGACAGCCGCCACACGAACGGGACGCGCGGACGGTCGATCCAGCGGCCGAGCTTGGCCAGCACCGCGGGCAGCACGGTGATGGAGCCGATGACGGCGGTGACCACGACCAGGATCGCGCCGATCGCCATCGAGGAGAAGGTGATGTCGTTGGCGACGAACATGCCCGCCATGGCGACCACGACGGCGATACCGGAGACGACGATCGCGTGCCCGGAGGTCGCCGCGGCGATCTCGACGGCGTCGATGTGGCTGGCGCCGCGGGCGCGTTCCTCACGTTCGCGGCGGATGTAGAACAAGGAGTAGTCGACGCCGACGGCCATGCCGATCAGCAGGATCATGCTGGAGGTGTTCTCGGTGCCGGGCACGAGCTGCGACACCAGCGCCGAGAGCCCGATCGCGCTGCCGACCGCGGACATGGCGAGCAGTACCGGCACACCGGCGGCGATGACCGCGCCGAAGGCGAGCAGCATGATGAGCAGGGTGACCGGGATGCTGATCAGTTCGGCCTTCTCGAAGTCATTCCCCAAAGTCTCCGAGACGGCTTTGTTCAGCGATTCACCGCCGACCTGTTCGATCAGCAGGTCCGGGTGCGCGGACTGGATCGAGGCGGTGAGGTCGAGCAGCGGCCGCAGCCGGTCGTCGGCGGTCTCGCGGTCGCCGGAGATCTCCACGTTGACCAGCACCGCGTCGCCCTTCGGCGACGGGAGGGGCTCGCTGACCGTCCCCGTCTCGGACAGCGCCTCCATCTTGGTGCGAACCGTGTTGGCGACGTCGAGCGCGGCCTTCTCATCGAGCGCGCCGGAGCGTGCGGTGATCAGGACGTTCTCGGACGCGGGCCGGTTGAACTTCGCGTCGTCGATGATCTTCTGGTAGACCGCCATCTCGCCGGTCGGGTTGTCGTCGAAGTCGGCGGTCTTGGTGCCCACGGCCGAGCCGAGGCCGACGCATAAGGCGACGAACACGAGCCAGGCGCCGATCGCGCGCCACGGGTGTTCGGCGCTCCACCTCGCGATCCGCACCGTCACCATTGCTTTAGCTGACATTTTGGGTTCCCCCCACACAGGTTCCGTTCAGGTTGAACGAAGACTGTCAGCGGAAGGCGTCCGGCGAATCAGGATTCGTCCCCCATCTTCGACCCGGGCACGTCCCCTAAGGGTCAGGCCTCGGCGAGCCACCGGTCCACTAGGTAGCGTTCGATCGAGTCCCCCCGGTCGGTGCCCGCCGCGATGTGCTCCGCTTGCAGCGCAACGACTTCCGCGCGGGTGAACCACCGGGCCTCGATGAGTTCGTCAAGATCGACCCTGATGTCCGGGGACGTGGCCACCGCGCGGAACCCGAGCATCAGGCCCGCCGGGAACGGCCAGGCCTGTGACGCCCGATACACGACGCCGCCGACGGTGACGCCCGCTTCCTCCGCGACCTCACGGCGGACGGCGTCCTCCAGACTCTCGCCGATCTCGACGAATCCGGCTAGCGTGGAGAACGCGTTCTCGGCGGCGCCGCGGTGTCGGCCGAGCAGGCACCGGTCACCGAATTCGACCAGGACGATCACGGCGGGTTCGATTCGTGGGAACAGCAATTTCTTGCAGCCGCCGCATGTCCGCAGATGCCCGCCATGGCTCATC
>DATLIA010000346.1:0-7557 GCA_035540215.1 Actinokineospora sp.
AACCTGGCCCGACCCAGCCCGGCACGGCGGCTCAACCCGGCACAGCGGCCCAACCCGACCCGGCAGAGCGACCCGGCCCGACACTGCTTGCTCGGCCACCGTCCCGTCCCGGCATGGCTTGCTCGGCCACCGTCCCAGCCCGGCGCAGCCACCCGGCCAGCTCCTGCCGGCAGCCAAAGCCGACAAACCGGGCCCCGCCCGGCTGGCCCTGCCACCCGGCAGGCACCCCACCTCGGCCCGCAGATCAGCCATGCTCACTGGCCCCATCGACGCATGGCCCGCGCGCCATTCGTCGTGCAACCACCGTCGACGGGCAACTCACGCCCGCCGCTCCACCGATGTGCCGGTCGGCTGGCCGTCAGGCACCGCCCTGGTTGTGTGTCTGTGTATGGCCTGTCAGTCGACCACCTCCAACACGAACGCGATCAGGTCCACCCCGGGGCCCGGGCTCCAGTCGCGTTCGGGCAGCCGCACGAAGCCCAAGCGCGCATAGAGTCGGTGAGCCGCGGCCATCTTGCGTGAGCTGCACAAGACGACCCTCGGCAAACCCAGATCCCGCGCCCTGGCCAGTACCGCGCGGGTCAGCTGTTCGCCGATGCCGTTGCCGCGGGCGGTCGGGGCGACGGCCAGCATGCGGAACTCCAGCTCACCGTCGCGGGAGATCTCGGCGTATTCGGTGCCAGGTAAGGCGATGGTGACCGTGCCGACGAGCGCTCCGTCACCATCGACCGCGACGAGGAGTTCCGCGGCACGCATCCGGCTCGCGGCGTCGGCCAGGGTCTCGGCGTAGCCGGTGGAGTCGGGGCCCAGGTATCCGTCGGCCCGGTACGCCTCCACGGTCAGGGTGCCGACGTCCGGCAGTTCCGCCGCTCGGGCAGGCCTGATCTCGATCGTGGCTTGACTCACCGGGTACCCACTTCCACTCCTCATCGACGACCTCCGCACCATTGGTCTCGCCACTGCCGCATGGATCTACGCCACCCCGCACTCGTGCCCGTCGCACGCTGCCAATCCCGGCCGACGAACAACCGTCCCGCCCCTCCGCCGACCTCCGCCATCCCCATCACCCGTCGGCACCAGCGTCACCGCCGGGTTCGGCCACCGCAGGCTCCGGCTCGGCTGGAGCGTTCGGGTCGCCGATCGTGGCGACGGCCGTCGCGGCTTCAGGGCCATCCTCAAGCAGGACGCGGAAACCGTCCTCGTCCAGGACCGGCACCTTCAGCTGGACGGCCTTGTCGTACTTCGACCCTGGGGCGTCGCCGACGACCACGAACGCCGACTTCTTCGACACCGAGCCGGACGCCTTGCCGCCGCGGGCGATGATCGATTCCTTGGCCTCGTCGCGGGAGTACGTCGCCAGGCTGCCGGTGACGACGATCGACAACCCCTCCAACGTGCGCGGCGTCGACTCGTCGCGTTCCTCGGCCATGCGGACGCCCGCCGCACGCCACTTCTCGACGACCTCGCGGTGCCAGTCGACCTCGAACCATTCGCGGACCGAGGTGGCGATGGTCGGCCCGACGCCTTCCGCGTCGGCCAGTTCCTGTTCGCTCGCGGTCGCGATGGCCTCAATGGAGCCGAACTCGCGGGCCAGAGCCTGCGCGGCGGTCGGGCCGACGTGCCGGATCGAGAGACCGACCAGGACCTTCCACAGTGGACGGTCTTTGGCGGAGTCGAGGTTCGCGACCAGCTTGCGGCCGTTGGCCGACAGCTCACCCGCCTTGGTGCGGAACAGCTCGACCTGCGCCAGCGCCTCCTCGTCGAGGGAGAAGACGTCGCCCTCGTCGCTGATCGCCCCGGAGGCGAGGAGGGCCGCGGCGGCCTCGTAGCCGAGTACCTCGATGTCGAACGCGCCGCGCCCGGCGAGGTGGAACAGGCGTTCACGCAGTTGGGCGGGACACGATCGCGAATTGGGGCAGCGGATGTCGGCGTCGCCCTCTTTCTCGTACGCCAGCGTCGTCCCACAGACCGGGCACTCGGTCGGCATCTCGAACTCGCGCGCGTCGGCGGGCCGGGCCTCGATCACCGGGCCGAGCACCTCCGGGATCACATCCCCCGCCTTGCGGATGACCACCCGGTCGCCGATCAGCACACCCTTGCGCTTGACCTCAGAGGCGTTGTGCAGCGTCGCCATCTCGACCGTCGAACCAGCCACCTTCACCGGCTCCATCACGGCGAACGGCGTCACCCGGCCGGTGCGGCCCACATTCACCCTGATGTCGATCAGGATGGTCGTGGCCTCCTCCGGCGGGTACTTGTAGGCGATCGCCCACCTCGGCGCGCGGGATGTCGTGCCGAGCCTGCGTTGCAGGACCACTTCGTCGACCTTGATCACGATGCCGTCGATCTCGTGGTCGGCGTCGTGGCGGTGTTCGCCCCAGTACTTGATGTGATCGGCGAGCTTGTCGGCCGTGTCGAGCACCTTCGTGTGCCGCGACACCGGCAGGCCCCAAGCCTCCAGCGCCCGGTACGCCTCGGACTGGGCGGCGGGCTCGAAGCCGTCCCGCCTGCCAAGGCCGTGGCAGATCATCCGCAGCGGGCGGCTCGCGGTGACCTTCGGGTCCTTCTGCCGCAGCGACCCGGCGGCGGTGTTGCGGGGGTTGGCGAACGGCGGCTTGCCCGCCTCCACCAGCCGGGCGTTGAGCTCGGTGAAGTCCTCGACCTTGAAGAACACCTCCCCTCGCACCTCAACCAGCGCGGGCACGGGGAACTCGGCGGTCGCGGTGAGCCGGTCGGGCACGTCGCGCATGGTGCGGACGTTGAGCGTGACGTCCTCCCCGGTGCGGCCGTCGCCTCTGGTCAGCGCGCGCGTCAGCCTGCCGTTCTCGTAGAGCAGGTTGATCGCCAGGCCGTCGATCTTCAGCTCGCACAGGAAGTGCGCGGCCGACCCGACTTCCTTCTCGACCCGGTCGACCCACGCGCCGAGCTCGTCGGAGTCGAACGCGTTGTCCAGGCTGAGCATCCGCTCCAGGTGGTCGACCGCGCGGAACTCGGTGGAGAAGGTGCCGCCGACCCGCTGACTCGGCGACTCCGGGGTGACCAGCGACGGGTGCCGTTCCTCGATCGCCTCCAGCTCACGCAGCAGAACGTCGAACTCGCCGTCGGAGATCGTCGGCGACGACAGGACGTAATAGCGGAACTGGTGGCCGAGGAGCTCCTCGGCGAGCTCGGCGTGGCGCTCGCGCTCGGCGGCGGGCACGTCCTCGACACCCTCGACGGCGGCCGTCCTGGGCTCCTGTGGGAGATCCTCGTCAACACTGGTCACATGTCAAAGAGTAGCCAGGACCACCGACATCGGGTGAGATCAGCGGGCGAGCCTGTGGATAAGTTCGCGCAGCTCCAGTAGGCCGATACCGTCGGTAGAGGCTGTCGTCGCGGTCTCCACCCGACGCAGGCGCTCCCCCGCCAGGCGCTCACCCAGCGTGGCGTCCAACGGCAGGAACGTCAGCGCGGTGCGCGCCTCAGGCGCGAGTTCGGCCAGCAGCGGGTGGTACACGGCGACGTCGACCACGCCATCCGCCTCGTCGACCAGGGCGACCACGCGCACATCCGCCAGCCCCAGCCGATGCGGCCCCAAGTTGACCATGACCTCCGTCGGATCCGGGACGGCGGGGACGGAGTCGTGGAACTCCCACAGGGGCGTGTCGGCGGGCGCAAGCGCTTTCCACTCATCGGTGAACGGCCGCAGCGCCGGGTCCTCCTGGCCGCTCACCACGAACGCGTAGATCGACCGGATTCCGCGCTCCAGCGAGAAGTGCAGGTCGGGGTGCAGCGCGGCGACCAGCTCGCACAGCTGGTTCTCGACGCGCTGAGGCTCAGCCTCACCGAGCGCCGTGGCGATCTCGGGCAGCATCGCCTGCCAGTCGCACCAGAACTGCTCCGCCAGTGCCCGCGGGTCAGGCGGATCGACCTCGGTGGGCCGCCCGCCGAACCAGCGCGCTAACCGCCCGCCACGGACGGGATCACCTGGATCTCGGCGTCGGCCGCCACCGGCGCGTCCGCCCCGCCCAGATACCGGCATTCCTCACCGTCCACATAGAAGTTCACGTACCGCCGTAAGCCGCGGCTCTCGTCGCGTAGTCGTCGTCCGAGCGCCGGATAGCGTTCGGAGACCGCGTCGAGAACGTCAGCCAGGGTAGCGGGCGCCGGTGCCTGGACTTCCAGCTTCGCCTGACCGTCCGCGATGGCACGCAGCACGCCGGGCAGCAGCACGGTGACCGGCATCAGATCACCGCGGCCCGCACCGAGAGCACGTCCGGCAGGTGCGCCGCCACGAGCGTCCAGCTCTCGCCCTCATCGCGGCTGGCATAGACCTCACCGGACCGGGCGCCGAAGTAGACGCCCGCCGGGTCGGCGTCGTCCACACACATCGCGTCGCGCATCACCGCGGTCCAGAAACCCTCGGCGGGCAGGCCGTTGGCCAGCGCCGTCCACGTCGCCCCGGCGTCGTCGCTGCGGTAGACGCGGCAGCGGCCGTCGGGCGGGAAACGCATCGCGTCGGCCGTCAGGGGGAAGGTGTAGATCGTCTCCGGGCGGTGCGGGTGCACGACCATCGGGAAGCCGAAGTCGCTTGGCAGACCGTCCGCGATGGACTTCCACGTGTGCGCGCCGTCGTCACTGCGGTAGACGCCGTGGTGGTTCTGGGCGAAGAACTGGTCAGGCCGGTCGGGGTGCTGGGCGATCTTGTGCACGCACTGGCCGAACTCGGGGAACGGGTCGGGCAGGAAGTACGCCTTGATGCCCTCGTTGCTGGCCGAGAACGACTCACCGCCGTCAGTGCTGACGTAGACGCCGCCGGTGGACATTGCCACAGTGACCCGACTCGCGTCGCTCGGGTGCGGGATCACCGAGTGCACGGCCATGCCGCCGAAGCCCGGGGTCCACCGCTCACGGTGCGGGTGGTCCCACAGGCCGCGGACCAGCTCATAGTTCTTTCCGCCGTCGGTCGACTTGAACAGCGCCGACGGCTCGACTCCCGCGTAGACCAGGTCCGGCTCACTGTCCGGGCCCGGCGCGAGCTGCCAGACCCTGGCCAGCGCCGTGTCGGTGTCCTCGGGGAACGCGACCGGCGCGTGGTCGGGTTCCGACCAGGTCGCGCCGAGATCGTCGCTGACGGCGACGCTCGGCCCCCAGTGCTCCGACGTGACCGCGGCGAGCAGGCGCGGGGTGTCCCGGCGAGTGTCGATCGCGACGGCGTAGACGTCGGTCATCGGGTGGTGCGGCCCGGTGACCTCCCAGTCGGCACCGGAGTTCGTCGCGAGGAACAGACCTTTGCGCGTCCCGATCGCGAGCAGCACCTTCTGCGTCATCTCTGCCTCCCGTGAAAAGTGACGGCAGCCACGTTACGCCGGGGCACCGACAGATTCGCGCCGATCTACCAGGACTCGGGCGGCTCCACAAAGGCCTTGCCCAGGTCACGGGTCAGTGCCATGGCCCGACGCGCCCACCTCGCCGACGCGCCCGCCAGCCCACAGGTGGGGGTCGCGACCGCGTGCGTGCCAAGGATCTCGCGCGGGAATCCGAGCCGGTCGACGAGCCGCAGCGCCGGGTCGGCCAGGTCCCGCAACGTCGGCAGCCTGCCGGGGTCGGTACTAGGCAGCAGCCCTAGGAACAACGTCACGCCGGAGTCCCACGTCTCGCCGATCTCGTCGGAAAGCGCCGCGGGCACGTTCTCGAGCAGCGTCGCGTCGATCGCCAGGGCACCCGCCCCGGCCTCGCGCAGCAGAGCGACCGGCGGCCGGGGGGCGCAGCAGTGGACGATCACCGGCTGACCGGTCGCGGTCCGCGCGGCATCGATCACGGCGGCCAGTGTGTCGCGGGCGTCCGGCTCGGGCACGGCGGGAACCATGCCGAATCCGGACGGGGTCGGCAGCGCGCCCGCCAGGACGGTGGGCAGGCCCGGTTCGTCGAGCTGGACGACCACGTTCGCGCCGGTCCGGCGCCTGACCTCACTGACGTGCTCGCGCAGACCCTCCGACAGCGACTCGGTGAACTCCCGCCGCGCGCCGCGATCGGTCAGCACCCGGTGCCCGCGCGGCAGCTCGATCCCCGACATCAGCGTCCACGGGCCGGTGACCTGCACTTTCATGGCGGCGGGGGCGGCACCCGCGCGACCGACCGCCTCCTCGATCGCGTCGAGGTCGCGGCGCAGGTGGTCGACGCCGCGACGGTGGTCGATGCCGGGGCGCGCGGTCACCCGGTAGCCCGACGGCACGAATTCCACAGCCAGGTCGACCAGCAGCGCGGCGGTCCGGCCGATCATGTCCGCGCCGAGGCCACGGGCCGGGAGTTCGGGCAGGTACGGGAGGTCGGGCAGTTCGCCGAGGACGACTGTGGCGGCCTCCAGCGCGTCGTCGCCGGGCAGCGATCCGATTCCGGTGGCGGATCCGGGCGGCCAGGGTGGGTTCGTCACCCGTGCAGTCTGGATGATCCGGCTCGCCGACCGCACATCCGGTTAGCATGACTCGTGGACCACCGTGACGTCATCGCCGCCGCCGACCGCATCGCGCCCTACGTCCGTCGCACCCCTCTGCTTCGTTCCGAAGTGGACGGTCGACCGCTGGTCATGAAGCTGGAACACCTGCAGCGGACCGGCTCCTTCAAGTTCCGCGGCGCGCTCAACGCGCTACTCGGCGGCGATCGGCCGGACACGGTGGTCACCGCGTCGGGTGGCAACCACGGCCTCGCGGTCGCCACGGCGGCTCGGGTGCTCGGCATCCCCGCGACCGTCTACGTCCCGCGCACGGCGCCGCAGGCGAAGATTCGCCGAATCGAGGCTGCTGGGGCGAAGCTAGTCCAACTCGGAGAGTCCTATGGCGAGGCCAGCGCAGCGGCCTTGGCCGACGCAGAGGGCTCTAACGCTCTCTATCTGCCCGCCTACGACCACCCACTGGTTATCGCGGGTCAGGGGACGTGCGCGGCCGAGGTGGTCGCGGAGGCGCCGGACGTCGACACGATGGTGGTCGCGGTCGGCGGTGGCGGGCTCGCCGCTGGGACCGTTCTCGGCGGACAGCTGCCGGTCGTCGCGGTCGAGCCCGAGAACTGCCAGGCGATGCGCGACGCGCTCGCCGCTGGTCATCCGGTCGACTCGGCGGTCGACTCGGTCGCCGCGTCAGCGCTCGGCGCGACACGGGCCGGTGACCTGACCTTCAGTGTGCTGCGGGCGGCCGGAGCGGCGTCGGTGCTGGTCAGCGACGCGGAACTGCTCGCGGCCAGGGACCGGCTGTGGGACGAGTTCCGGCTGGCCGTCGAACCCGCCGCGGCTGTGCCGTTCGCCGCGTGGCTCGCCGGGCGGGTGCCCGGCGAGCTCGCGTGCGTGATCGTCTGCGGCGCCAACACCGACTGGACGCCGAGCTAGGCCCTCATCACCGTCGCGATAGGGATCCGCGCGGCCCGGATCGCGGGCAGCAGACCGCCGAGGACGCCCGCGGCGAGTCCGGCGATGACTCCGGCGAGCCCCGCCTGCCAGGGGAACTCCACGCCCTGCAGCATCTGGAATCGACCGCCGAACATCGACGCGGCCAACTTGAGCCCGACGATGCCGACACCGACAGCCGC
>DATLIA010000347.1:0-11971 GCA_035540215.1 Actinokineospora sp.
CTCGCGACCGGCCTGGAAGTGCCGCATGGCCGGCGGCATGGTGTCGGCCGGGTTGCTGCCCACCAGCAGCACCACGTCGGCGTCGGCGATGTCCGCGAACGGGAACGGCATGCCGCGGTCGACGCCGAATGCGCGGGTCGCCGCGGCGGCCGCGGAGGACATGCAGAACCGGCCGTTGTAGTCGATCTGCGAGGTGCCGAGCGCGACCCGGGCGAACTTGCCGAGCAGGTACGACTTCTCGTTGGTCAGCCCACCGCCGCCGAAGATCGCCACCGCGTCAGCGCCGTGGGCTTGCTGGAGGGCTTTGAGCTTCGCGGCGACGAGGTCGAGCGCGACCTCCCACGTCGTCGGGCGCAACTCGCCGTCGACGCGCACGAGCGGGGTGGTCAGGCGAGCGGGCGAGGTCAGCAGCGACCCCGACGTCCACCCCTTCTGACACAGCCCCCCGCGATTGGTGGGGAACTCCCGAGGCTCGACACGCACCCCGGTCAGCCGCATGCCGCACTGCAGGGCGCAGTACGGACAGTGCGTGTCGACGGCGGGCGCGGCGACCTGCGTCATCGGGTCCTCCGGATCGGCTGAAGGGGACGATCCGACGGTAAGGACGCGGTGTTACCCGAATGGTCGCGAATGTTTCCGGCGTGACAACTTGCCTGCGCAGAGGGCCCGGAACAGGCGTGAGACACCCGAATGCTGCGCTCCGCACGCGGACACGACGTTTCAGTGATGTGAACGGGGTTACAGGGAACGGGGAGCACAGTGTCCGTAGCTGATGTCGGCTCCACTATCGCCGGGTCGCTGGTGCTGATCTCCGAGGCACGCGGTGCCCTCGTCGCCGCCGTGAACGACCTGTCAGGAGCGAGGACCAACTGGGCGACGACCGTCGAAGGATCTCGGGATACCGAGATGCTTCGCCTCATAGACCCGACGACCAGCGCAGTGGACGATTCGGCGCAGGTCATCGAGATGCTGGATCGCGTCGATCGAATGCTGCGTCGCTACCTCACCGCGATCGGATACACACCGAGTAGCGCGGTCCCTCCGACATCGCCGGGATATCGAGAGTCAGATGACGCCTCGCCCAGGGTGCGCCTCGCGAGACAACGGGTTGGCGAGCGTCCTGACGGCTCGTAGACCCATGGCGAGTGGATTCGATCAGACGGTTGGTCCACGCGTTTGGTCAGTGGTCCGAACGACGCCCACTACCTGGCGGCAAAGGAATTCGCCCAGACGCTTCGCGCGCCAGACCGCGCGGCACAGCGGTTGGCCACACATGTGGAGATCAAAGTGGCCGTAGCGATGCGGCGCGAAGGTCTGACCGACGAAACTGTCGTGGTGGACCGCAAGGTCTGCGGAACCCGCGACTACGACGCACACCAACGAGTCACCTGCGACAAGTACCTCCCCACGTTCCTTCCGGCGGGCGCCTGTTTGCGAGTCGTACAAGCCGACGGAACAATCAAGATCTATCGCGGAAAGGCAGGCCGATGACTCTCAATGTTTCCGTTCCGGTTGTCGACGACGGCATCGTGACCGGCAAGAGCCTGTCGGTCACCTCGGACGCGGACATCGATGGCCTGGTGGAACTACTCAGCCGACCTGGCAGCTCCACGGCCACGATCGAGGCCGAGTCCGCGGTTCTCGACGCCCACGTCGAACATGGCTTCGGCTATCTGCTCTACTCCGGCGACACCGCTTTCGCCTACAGCCATGGCGCACCCGAATCGCCTGCGGTCATCGAATCAGAGGTCGGCTTTCCGCAAGGCTGTGGCCTTCCGCTGGACGCCTTTGTCACTGCGCTCCATGAGTTTCTCTCCGACAGCGACACGCCTCCTGCGAGCGTGTGTTGGAAAGAAGCCTGACGAGTCAGACGATCTCGCCGATCTGGTGGGCGGCTCGCTCCAGCCCGCGCATCGAGCGTTGGGTCGACTTCGGGTGCAGGGCGTGCACGGCCAACCGGAACAGCAGCGCGTGCAGCAGCGCCTGTGGCCACTCGGGCAGGTGGGCCCAGCGCTTGGCGATGGCGTCGTCGGCGCCGCCCCAGGCCATGGCGTCGACCACGACGACCGCCGCCGCCCACTCGGCGGGCCGGTGGAAGGCGGTGAAGTCGATGATTCCGGGGGCGGCGTCGCCGATGAAGAGGACGTTGCCGAAGAGGTCGCCGTGGACTACCTGGGAGCGCAGGCCGACCTTGGTCCTGCGCTCGGCGAACTCGTCGAACAGTTTGCCGCCGAGGTCGACGTCGAGCGGGGCCTTCTCCTCATCCCACGCGGCGCGGTCGGCGAGAGCGAACACGTCGGCGCGCAGGTTCAGGAAGCGGGGGCGGGGCAGGGCGGCGGTGGCCTCGTGCAGGCGCAGCGACGCGGAGACGACCTCGTCGTAGCGTGGCTCCGCGCGGCCCTCGATGAAGCGGAAGCCGGCCCAGCCACCGACGACGTAGCGGCCGTCGCTGGACCGGACGGGACGCGCTATCCGCAGGTCGGGGACATGCAGATCGCCCAGGGTCTGTGCCACCCACGCCGCCTCGGCCGGGCTGGTCGCCGGTCGCAGCGCCACGTCGTCACACCGCCACACGGGCCCGCGCTCGATCAGCACGGGCTCCGCGTTCTTGGCCCCGAAGGCGGCTCGGACGTGCTGGGGAGGCGGAGTGCTCACGGGCGGGCACGCTACCCGGACTCCGCCTCCCAAGCGGCGATCGACACTAAATTCGGTATTAGTACGTCGGCAGGCTCGTGTCGATTTCCCGCGCCCAGCCCAGCACGCCGCCACCCACGTGGACCGCGTCGGAGAAGCCTGCCTTGTGCAGCGCGGCCAGCGCCTCCGCCGAGCGCACACCGGACTTGCAGTGCAGCACGATCGGCTTGTCCTGCGGCAGTTCGGCCAGCGCCTCACCGGACAGGATGCGGTCCTTCGGAATGAGCACCGAGCCCTCGATCTTGACGATCTCGTACTCGTGCGGCTCGCGGACGTCGATCAGGGCGAAGTCGTCGCCCCGGTCGAACTTCTCCTTGAGCTCACGCGGGGTGATCGTGTTGCCCGCGGCGGCGCTCTGCGCGTCGTCGGAGACCACGCCGCAGAACGCCTCGTAGTCGATGAGGCCCTCGATCGGCTTGGTCTCGGGGTCCTTGCGGATCTTGATGGTCCGGTACGTCATGTCCAGCGCGTCGTAGACCATCAGGCGGCCGAGCAGCGGCTCGCCGATGCCGGTCAGCAGCTTGATCGCCTCGGTGACCATGATCGACCCGATGGACGCGCAGAGCACGCCGAGCACGCCACCCTCGGCGCACGAGGGAACCATGCCGGGCGGCGGCGGCTCGGGGTAGAGGTCGCGGTAGTTGAGGCCCTGCCCGTTGGGCGCGTCCTCCCAGAACACGCTGACCTGGCCCTCGAACCGGAAGATCGAGCCCCACACGTACGGCTTGCCCAGCAGCACCGCGGCGTCGTTCACCAGGTAGCGGGTGGCGAAGTTGTCGGTGCCGTCGAGGATCAGGTCGTAGCCCTCGAAGATGTCCAGGGCGTTGGTGGAGTTCAGGTGCTCCTGGTGCAGGACCACGTCGATCAGCGGGTTGATCTCCGTGATCGACTCCTTGGCCGACTGCGCCTTGGGCTTGCCCACGTCCGAGACGCCGTGGATGACCTGGCGCTGCAGGTTGGACTCATCGACGATGTCGAAGTCGACGATGCCGAGCGTGCCCACCCCGGCCGCGGCCAGGTACAGCAGCGCTGGGCTGCCCAGACCGCCCGCGCCGACCACCAGGACCTTGGCGTTCTTCAGGCGCTTCTGCCCGATCACCCCGACGTCCGGGATGATGAGGTGGCGGCTGTACCGCTCGACCTCTTCCTTGGTCAGCTCCAGCGCCGGCTCCACGAGCGGCGGCAAACTGCCTGGCATCGGCTCCTCCTAGTTGCGATCCTGACGGCCCCCGCGCCTGGCGCCGGGTCCACCCCCGATTGTCGCCTCGTTCAACGCCGCGATCCCACTCCACACTTCCCGACTCCCACCATTCGGGATAGATCTCACTTCTTGCGGATAGCGCGTACGCGGGCGGTGAGGGTGACGACGAGCAGGAGCGCGAACGCGCTCAGCAGCCACGGATCGGACGCGCGCCCACCGAGGTCGACGTCGAGGATGTGCGACACCGCGTGCACGACCGCGCCCGCGGTGCCGCCCGCGAGCCCGACGGCGAGCGCGTCGCGCCACACCAGTGCGGCGAGCAGGGCCACGCCGATACCGATCTGGAAGGCGCCCACGTCGTGGAACAGGTGCAGGTTGTACGGCGGATAGGTGGCGACGACGTCATAGAACGAGCGGGGCGCCACGAACGCCCAGATCCCCAGGACCAGTGCGACCGCCGCGCCGACCGCCGTGACCGCTCTGACCAGCCTTGCACCGTTCATCGGATTCCCCTTCCATCGGCCTTCACGAAGAAGACGGGATAGGGACCCTGGATGTGACAGAAAGGCTACTTGGCCTGGGGGTTCGGCCAGGCGTTCGGCTTGCAGGTCAAGCCGTCCTCCTTGACCGCGTCGCGCTGCCCGACCGCGCGGTTGAGCTGGGCGACGTAGTTGTTGGCCACGCCGAAGCTCTGCTGCATCATCACCGGCGCGAGCGCGCCCTCGGCCGCGCAGCCGACATGTTTGTTGTTGAAGGCGTGGCCGATCTCGTGGTTGATCGCGTACTGCCGGTAGGTGAGCATGTCGCCGCCGAAGGCGACCGCGCCGCGCTGCCACCGAGCCAGATTGATCATGACCCGCTTGTCACTGCTCCGCCAGCACGACGACTCGTACTTGATCGAGTAGCCGCACTTGTCCGGCCGGTGGGTTGTGTCGGGGGTGGTCAGGCTGAACCTGATGGTCGGGTTCGGGAAGTCGGCCTTGACCCGCTGCACGGAGATCTGGCCGCCACTGGTCCACCCGCGTGGGTCGGCCAGGGTCTGGTCGACCAGCTTGGCGAACGCGTCGTCGCCACCGAAGGTCGTCGCGTCGATGCCGTCCTCGACCTCGACGGTGTAGGTGTAGAACTTCGCGCCGGTGCCGACCTTGGCCGTCTCGCCGGGCACGACGTGCCAGGTGCCCGCGCCGGTCTGGGTGAACGGGCCGCCGTTGGGCAGCTCGGCCGACGGGATGTTCACGTCGACCGGGGTCTGCGGAACCTCGCTGGCGTCAGGCGGCGAGGTGTCGTCCTGGGCGGTCTCGGTCGGGTCGTCGAGCCGGACACCGGAGGCGGTGTCGGATGACGTGGCAGGCGGCTCACCAGCGGTCTGGACCACCACGAGGGCGGTCACCGCGATCAGCACGGGCAGCGCGTAGACCCGCCAGCCGTAGGTGGCCAGCACGCCCCGCCAGCCCCGTGGCCTGCTCGGGCGCTTGCCCGCGGCGGGCCGCCAGGACGCGGCCAGTGGTTCGGCGGGTGGGCGGCGACGGTCAGCGGCACGCTCCCGATGCGTCGTCTCGCTCACGGGCCCAAGGGTGCCATATCGCAGGCGGTGGCATGGCGGTTACCAGTCATCGCCCGCCTCCCACAGACCGAGTACGGCGCGGGCCACCGTCACCGGACGCTCCATTTGCGCCACATGTCCGACCCTGGGCAGCACCAACAGCCGCCCGTGCGGCAGCAGCCGGGTCGTCCGTGGCGCCTTCCGGACGGTGACCAGCCGGTCTTCGGTCCCCCACACCACCAGCGTCGGCGTGGTCACCTTCGGCGCGACGGCCCACAAGGACCGGGTGGGCGGCACCATCCACGCCCGGATCAGCCCGAGGGTGCTGTGCGCCAGCGCCGGGGTGGCCCAGGCCAGCTTGGCGCGCTCGGCGTACTCGGCGGCGGCCTCGGCCATGCGCTCCTCGGTGACCTGCGACGGGTCGGCGAAGCACAGGTCGATGAGCTGCTGGGCGCGCTCGCGCGCGGTCAGCCTCGCCAGCTGCCTGCGCACCGGCTTGCCGACGACCGGCAGGAACGCCAGCGCCATGCGCGGGTCGGACATGCGGTTCACGCTGGGCCGCAGGTCGGGCATGGCGGGCGAGACGAGGGTCAGGGAGCGCAGGACCTCGGGGTGGCGGGCGGCCACCAGCATCGAGATCGCCCCACCCATCGAGTTGCCAAGCAAGTGCACCTTGCCGACGCCGAGGCCGCGCAGCCAGACGGCGAGCGTGTCGGCGTGCTCCTCCAGGGTGTAGGTGTAGCCGTCCGGCGGGATCGTGCGACCGAACCCGGGCAGGTCGACGGCGAGGCCGCAGGCGTGGCCGCTGAGCTGGCCCGCCAGGTCGGTCCAGTTCATCGCCGAGCCGCCGAGGCCGTGCACGTAGACGGCCGTCGTGTCGGTCACCCCCGGCGTGCGCCGCACATGCAGCGTCACGCCGCCTGAGGTCAGGTCCTCGCCCGGCCAGGCTGGGCTGGTCGGGTCGATCGGCGGCAGCTCGGCTGCCGACAGCGGCACCCTGGTCAGCGGCGCCCGAAACGTCGTGGCGAGAGACACCCGACCAGTGTGCCTGCTGACCAACGACCTCGCTGGAGTGAGACGCGGGTCACAACCGATACTGGACTACACCCGGTTTGGTCTGGACACTGAACCCAAATGGGGTTACCGGTTGGTACGGTCGAACCACCCAAGCGCGGGTTGGCGATCCCGACCTGACGAGCGCACGACGAGGGTGGAGACGATGTCTGAAACGATTCAGCAGAACGGGACCGGCCGGGGTGCCAGGCTGCCGCGCACCGCGCGTCGGGCCCAGCTGCTGGCGGCCGCCCAGGACGTGTTCGCCGCCAACGGCTACCACGCCGCGGGCATGGACGAGATCGCCAAGCGGGCCGGGGTCAGCAAACCGGTTCTCTACCAGCACTTCCCCGGCAAGCTCGAGCTCTACATGGCACTGCTGGACAAGCACGTCGACGAGCTGATCCGGCGGGTGCAGACGGCGATGGAGTCCACAACGGACAACAAGCTCCGGGTGCGCAACGCGGTCGGCGCGTACTTCGACTTCGTCGACGGCGAGAGCCAGGCCTTCCGCCTCGTCTTCGAGTCCGACCTGCGCGGAGAACCGCTGGTCAAGGACGCCATCGAGCGGGCCACCACGGCCAGCGTCGACGCACTCACCGCCACCATCACCGTCGACGCGGGCCTCGACGAGCACCGGGCCCGACTGCTGGCCGTCGGCCTGGTCGGGGTCAGCCAGGTCTCGGCGCGCGCGTGGCTGGAGGACAGCCGGGCGCTGCCGAAGGACGAGGCCATCGCGCTCATCTCCAACCTGGCGTGGCGGGGCATCGGCGGTGGCTTCCCGCTGCAGCCACACGACTGAGCGATGCGCTTCCTCGCAGCGGGCCTGACCCACATCGGCGGCCGAACGGGCAACGAGGACGCCTTCCACGCGGATGACCGCCTGATCGCCGTAGCCGACGGCGTCGGCGGCGCACCCGCGGGCGAGGTCGCCTCCCGGCTGGCGGTGGACACCGTCGCGGGCCTGGCCGACACCGACCCCCTCGACGCGGTGCGCCAGGCCAACGCCGCCGTCCGGAGCCATCCCGACCCGGACACCGCGGGCATGGCCAGCACGCTGGTCTTCGCCGCGCTCTGGCACGGCGAGTCCGGCTGGGTCGTACGCGGCGCCCACGTCGGCGACAGCCTCACCTTCGTCAACGGCGTCCGCACGACCCGAGGCCATACCCTGGCCGCCGAACTGGTCGCGGCGGGCCACCTGACCCCGGAGGAGGCCGTCCGGCACCCGCACCGGGCGGCGCTGGTCCGCGCGATCGGGTTGGACACCGGGATCGAGCCGGACCTGTGGTCGCGCCCCGCTGTCGCGGGCGACCGCTACATCCTGTCGAGCGACGGCCTCACCGACGCTTTGGGTGACACGGTGGAGGACCGGCTGGCCGAGTTGGCGGCGGTCAGCCCTGCGGAGTGCGCGTCAACGCTGGTCCAGCTGGCTCTCGCGGCCGACGCCCGCGACAACGTGACCGTCGTCGTCGCTGATGTCCTGGCTGATGACGAGAACTGACCGATCCCTGCAGGAGATCGAGTCCGACGACTGGGGCGACCCGGCGTCTGCCACGACTCGGCTGTCCGCTGAGGCGCTTCGGCTCCGCCGGACGCCGGTCGGCGATCTGTCTACTGAGGACCTTCGCCTGCTGATCGGCCAACAGATCGGCTTGGACACACTGATCCCCATCGCGGCCCGAACACTGGCGGTCGACCCGCTGACCGAAGGCGACCTGTACCCGGGCGATCTGCTCGGTGCCGTCCTGCGAGTCGACCCAGGGTTCTGGGCGCGGCATCCGGCGCTGCGGGCACGGATCCAAGAGATCGTCGGTCGGCTGCCCGACCCGACACCCCGGGAACTCGGGCCCGGCCTAGACCGCTTCCTCGGCCGCGACTGAGCCGAGGGCGCGCGTGATGTGCGTGGCGACCTCGCGGACGCGTTCGTAGGGCAGCATGTGGCCCGCGCCGGGGAACAACACGAACTCGGCATGTGGTGCGGCCTCGGCGATCGCCCGGGCGTGGGCCAGCGGCGTCAGCCGGTCCAGCTCCCCCACCAGCACCCGCACGTCCGCATGCCCGTACCCGGCCAACGCCGACGCACGATCGTGTTTGCCGATCTCACGCCCCAGCGCGGCGGCCGTCTTGCGGTGGACAGCGGCGGCGGCGTCAGCGGTCGCGCGGACGTCGACCATGCGGAAGCGGGTGCCGAAGACCAGCCACCGCAGCATCGCCAGCGAACCCAGCCGCCGGACCACGGGCGGCAACTCGACCCGGACCCGCCGCTTGCGGGACACCCCGGCCGACGCGGGCTTGGGCGCCGAGTTCATCGGGTTGGACCGACGGGTGGCGAATCGGACGAGAGGCTTGGGCAGGCCGAAGGTGACCTCCCGCATCCGCCCCGACGACGTCGACACGAACAGCACCGCCGACGCCCGCGCCGCGATCTCCGGGTGTTCCTCGGCCAACGCCATGAGGGTCATCCCACCCATGGAGTGGCCGACCAGCACCAACTCTCCCTCGGGCACGCGGTCCGCGACGACCTCGGCCGCGTCGGCGGCGAGGCGGGTGATGGTGGCCGAGCCTGGCGGGGCGGGCTCGGACGACCCGTGGCCGCGGTGGTCGTAGCGCAGCGTCCGGACTCGGGGGCCGAGCGCGGAGACCACGTGGTCCCAGACGTCGAGCGCGCTCGTCCAGCCGTGCAGGAACAGCACGGTGACGGGGGCGTCGGCCGGTCCGGACTCGACCAGTCGCAGCCCGACGCCGTCCGAGGTGCGGAACAGATCAGCCATTCGACAAACCTACTAGGCAGTAGCTTCGAGGTCCATGTCGACCATCAGGTACGAGAGTTGGGCGACGACCTCGGCGGTGCGCTCGTAGGTGAGCATGTGGCCCGCCCCCGGATAGACCTCCAGGACGGCCATCGGCAGCTCGGCGGCGATCGCCTCGGCCTGCGCGACGGTGCACAGCCGGTCCCGGTCGCCCGCCAGCACGACGGTCGGAATGTCGAGGAACACACTCAGCGCGTGGCGGCGCTCGTGCCGCTTCAGCTCGCCCCGGAAGGCGACCATCGCGGCCGGGTGACAGGCGCCGACCTGGGCGGACACGTGCCCGACGTGCCCGCGAACCGGCTTGCGGCCGAAGGCGAGGAACCGGACCAGCGGCCACGCGACCGGGCTGAGCCCACCGAGCAGCCGCCGCACCGGCAGCCGCGCGATCAGCGGGTTGACCAGCGCCTCGACGAACAAAATCGGCGCGGCCAGCCAGCGGGGCAGGCCGAAGGTCAGCCGGGACAGCCCGCCCGACGTCGTGGCGACGAACGCGACGCCCGCGACGCGTTCGGTGACCAGCTCCGGGTGCCGTTCCGCCAGCGCCATCAACGCCATCGCGCCCAGCGAGTGCGCGCCGAGCACGACCCGGCCGCTGATCTTCGACGTGAGCAGCTCGGCGATGTCGTCGGCGAGCCGGTTGATCGTCGCCCGCCCCGCGGGCGCGGGATCGGACCCGCCGTGGCCGCGGAAGTCCACCCGCACCACCCGCGTCCCGGCTGGCAGCTCGGCGACGACCGCGTCCCACGAGCGGTGATCCATCACCCAGCCGTGCAGCAGGACCAGCGTGAGGTCCGAGTCGCCGTCGCGTTCCACGACGTTGAGCCGCACACCGTCAGAGGTCTGGAACAGCGTCGAGGGCATCGCCATCACCGCTTCGGCAGCAGCATGGCCGCGCGCCACAGGACCTTGCCGGGGCCGCCGACCAGGCCGACCTCGTCGAGGAAGCCCATGATCCGCTCGCCCCAGTAGGCCATGGTCGCCTGGAAGTGCGGGTTCGCCTTGGCCGCCTTGCGCGCGGCGCGCGGGTCGAGGCCGACGGCCGCGTAGACCTTCGGGTTGACCAGGCTCAGCGCCACGAAATAGGACACGAACGCGGTGAGCAGCTGGTGGTACTGCCGCCCGAGCCAGCCCGCCTCGGCCATGCCCTGCACGACCTCCTGCCGGGCGAAGGTCACGTGCCGGGCCTCCTCCAGCACGTGGATCCGGTTGACCATGCGGATCAGCGGCTGCAGCGTCTCGTCCACGGTGTTCTCGCGCTGCATCCGGTCCAGCATCTCCTCGGCGACGAGGATCGCGGCGTAGGCCGACGGGCCGCGGCCGATCACCGGCAGGACCTTGGCCAGCTGCTTGACCCACGGCCGCGGCCCGTAGGCGGGCACCCCGAAGCGCTTGCACGCCTTGCCGAACATCGTCGAGTGGCGACACTCGTCGGCGATCTCGGTCAGCAGGTAGTGCACGTGGTCGGTCGTCGGGTCGTTCCGGTAGACCTGCTTGAGCAGCATCTGCATCAGCAGCACCTCGAAGAAGATGCCCGTGCTCGCGACGCTGGCGATCTCGTGCTTGCCCAGCTCGATGCGCCGCTCCGGCGTCATCCGGTCCCACAGTTCCGTGCCGTAGAGCGAGATCCGGTGCTCCGGGTGGAAGTGCAGGTCGGGCGCGATCGGCGCGTCCCAGTCGATGTCGATGTCCGGGTCGTAGAACTTGTCCGCGGACGACTTGAGCAAACGTCCCGCGGTCTTCTCGCGGTCGGCTACCTTTGCGACTTGTAGAGCGCGGCTCATCATCGAGCTCCTCTTAAGTATGCGTGACTGCGGGTAACAGTTACTTCTGGTAGCATGCAATCCCATGACGGATCGTGTCAAGGGACACAGGACGACGGATTCCGGCGACGCCCGGCGGGACCGGTGGAAGTCGCACCGCGCCGCCCGGCGGGAGGAGTTCGTCGAGGCCGCGCTGCGGGCGCTGGCCGCGCATGGTCCGGACCTGGCCATGGAGCACGTCGCGCACGAGGCGGGCGTGACCAAGCCGGTGCTCTACCGGCACTTCACCGACAAGGCCGACCTGGTGGTGGCACTCGGCCACCGCGGCACCGAGATCCTCTTCGAACGGCTCATCCCCGCGATGAACAGCGAGGAGGCCCCGGTCCCGCGCATCCGCAAGAGCCTCGACGCGTTCTTCTCGATGATCGAGGAGTACCCGAACCTCTACCGGCTGCTCGTGCGGACCACCTTCGCCGAGAAGGGCATCGACGCCGACATCGTCGCCGAGGACAAAGAGGTCATCGCCAACGCGCTGGCCCACCTGCTCGGCGATTACTTGCGCGCGTTCGAGATCGACCCGGGCGGCGCGGAGGTGTGGGGCCACGGCATCGTCGGCATGGTCCAGAACGTCGGTGAGTGGTGGCTGGAACGCCGCACCATGAGCCGTGACCAGGTCGTGGAGTACCTGACCCAGACGATCTGGGCCGCCATCGACGGGACCCTGCGCAGCTGGGGCGTCACCATCGCGCCGGACCAGCCGCTGGAACTGAACAAGATCGTCAAACTGTCGCTCGGCGACGCGGGGTAGGTCGTGCCGCGGATGCGGCGTGCGTGAGAGGCGTGATCGAGGTGGTTCCTGGCGGCGCGGCCGGGTCGGCCTCATACCGGTGTTGTATTCGGGCGATCCGGC
>DATLIA010000348.1:0-8804 GCA_035540215.1 Actinokineospora sp.
CAGGCGTTCCCCGAGCAGGATCGCGGCCAGCGCGCCGCCGATCACGATCTCCAATGACGCCATCAGGCTCGCGGCCGCCGACGAGATCGTCCGCTGCGCCCCGACGTTGAGCAGCATTCCCAGTGCCATGCTCACCACCCCGACCCACAGCAGCATCCCCACCTCGTCGGCGCCGATCCGGTCGAACGGGAACCGCTCCAGCGGCAGCAGCACGACCGTGCCCAGCCCGGCGCCCCAGGTGGCCATGACGATCGGGTCGTGGGAGCGCAGGCCGTGTTCGGTCAGCAGGAACCTGGCCGCGTAGGTGACCGCGCTGATCAGCGCGAGCAGCAGACCGATGCCGCTGAGTCCCGCCCCCGCCCACACCTGGCTGATGAGCGCGAGGCCGACCAGCGTGGCCGCGATGCCCACCCACAGCGCGCCGGGGAGCCGCTGACCCCGGCCGAACCGGACCCACAGGGCGATGAACACCGGGGCCAGGTACTCGATCAGCAGCGTGATCCCGACCGGCATCCAGGTCAGCGCGGCGACGAACACCACGTGGTTTACGGCCAGGGTGACTACGCCGTAGACCGCGACCAGCCACCACTGCGAGCGGGGGATCGACAGCTTCCGTCGCGTCGCCAGCGCGACGAGCAGCAGGCACACCGCGCCGATTCCCATCCGACCCTGGATCACGTTCACCGGCGACAGCGCCGAGTCGGCCAGGATCTTCAAGCCCGGCGCCCCGGCGCCCATGGCGAGCGCACTACCCGCACCCAGGATCATCCCACGTCTCATGCCGGCGACGGTAACCCGGCGACCGGTGGTCGCGATTGAAAGTTTTCCCAGGTAGGCGCAAGATTATTGCGTGCTTAGTCTGGATGAGACGGACCACCGTCTGCTCGCCTTGCTGCAGCAGGACTCTGGGCGGACCCTCGCCGAGTTCGGCGAGCTGGTCTCGCTGTCCCCAAGCGCGGTCCAGCGCCGCATCGACCGCTACCGGCGGGCGGGGCTGATCGACCGCGAGATCGCCGTGCTCGACCCCGGAAAGGTCGACGCGCTCATCGCGGTCTGCTTGGTGAGTTTCGCCAAGGAGTCCAAGGCGCTGCACGCCGCGTTCCGCCGCAAGCTGCTCGCCGCCCCGGAGGTCCAGCAGCTCTACAGCGTGTCCGGCGACACCGATTACGTCGTCGTGCTGGCGTCGACCGGGATGGCGCACCACCGCGAGGCCGCCGAGCGTCTGTTCACCGACGCGCCCAACATCCAGCGCTACAGCACGATGTTCGTCCTCGACCCGGTCCGCGCGAGCCTGTCCTTGCCCACGGAACGCTGATGGCCGCCTCCTACGAGAAGACGGCCATCAGCGAGCCATGGCGTCACATCACGCCGCCCGCGCCTTCGCCGGTGAGAACGTTGGCGGGGAGCACGGCGGCGCCGTCATCGGTCTTGAGGGTCTTCTTGCCGCGGCTGAGCCTGCGCTCGACGTACACGGCGAGCCTGCCCAGCGCGTAGTTGACCAGGATGAAGATGACCGCGATGACCAGATACGTCTGGATCGGATTGCCGAGGACCTGCACGATCTGGCCCGCGACGCGGACGGTCTCCTCGTAGCTGATGATGAAGCCCAACGACGTGTCCTTGAGGACGACGACGAGTTGGCTGATCAGCGCGGGGAGCATCGCCCGGAACGCCTGCGGCAGCAGCACCAGCCGCAGCGTCTGGCCACGGGTGAGGCCCAGTGACTCGGCGGCCTCCTTCTGGCCGCGCGGCAGCGAGTTGATGCCCGCGCGGACGATCTCGGCGATGACGACCGAGTTGTAGAGCGTCAGACCGATGACCAGGAACCACAGTGGCTCCAGGTCGACGCCGTACTCCGGCAGCACCCGGGCCACGAAGAAGATCATGATGACGACCGGGATACCGCGCAGCAGCTCGATCAGCCCGACCACCGCCCAGCGGTACCACGGCGCCGCCGTGACCCGGGTGACCGCGAGCACCGTGCCGATGACCAGTGAGAACACCACAGCGAGCGCGGCTGCCACCAGCGTGGCCGTCAGTGCTTCGCCCAACCGCTGCCAGACAAGCTCGAAGTCCTTGTTGGTGGGGTCGAACAGCGGCGACCACTTGGCCTCGTCGAACTGCTTCTGCTTGTCCAGCTGTCGATAGACCAGGTACAGCACCGCCAGCACGCCGATGCCTGCCAGGACGCTGAAGAACAGCACCCGGCGCTTGGCTTTGGGGCCTGGCGCGTCGTAGAGGACCGAGGTGCTCATCGGGCGATCGCCACCTTCCGCTCCAGCCAGCCGAGGAACAGGCCGCCGGGGATAGTGATCAGCAGGTAGGCGATGACGACACCGGTCAGCACCGGCAGCGCGGCCTCGCCGCGCGCGCTGGTCAGCGTGTCCGACACGGCGAACAGCTCGCCGCCGACGCCGAACGCGCCGACGATGGCCGAGTTCTTGATCATCGCGATGATGACGCTGCCCAGCGGCGGCACGACCGTGCGCAGCGCCTGCGGCAGGATCACGCTGGAGAGCGACTGGCTGAACGTCAGCCCGACCGCCCGCGCGGCCTCGGCCTGTCCGGCGGGCACCGAGTTGATACCGCTGCGCACCGCCTCGCAGACGAACGCCGAGGTGTAGAGCACCAGGCCCGCCACGCCGAACCAGAAGTAGGCGCCGTTGATGCCCAGTTCCGGCAGACCGAAGGCGCAGAAGAACAGCACCACGGTCAGCGGGCAGTTCCGGAAGACGTTGACCCACGACGTGCCGATCCAGCGCAGCGGCGGCACCGGCGACACCCGGAACGCGGCCATGACCGTGCCGAGCACCAGCGAGCCGACGATGGCGTACGCGCAGATGAGCAGGGTCTTGAGGAACCCGTCCCGGTACAGGTCGAAATTGTCGAGAATGACGTTCACATCAGACTCCCGATTGTGGCTCGGGGCGCCTGCTGTGCGCAGGCGCCCCGAGCGCGGGTCAGTCGACTAGCTGCAGGCGGCCGTGGTCGGCAGCTTCGGGGTGTCCGGCGAAACCTTGCCGGCGGTGTCCTTCCACGCCTTCTCGTACGCGGCGGCGTTGTCGTTCAGCGTCTTGTTGATGAACTCGCAGAACTTGACGTCGCCCTTCTTGATGCCGATGCCGTACGGCTCCTTGGTGAAGGCCTTGCCGACGAGCTTGAACTCGCCCTTCGAGGCGTCGACCAGACCGAGCAGGATGACGTTGTCGGTGGTGACGGCCTGCACCTGGCCCGTGCGCAGGGCGTCGGCGCACTTGGAGTACACGTCGAACAGCACGATGTTCGCGGCGTCGACGTAGGTCTTGATCTTCTCGGCCGGGGTGGAGCCGGTGACCGAGCAGACCTTGGCGTTGGCCGCCTTGAGCGCGTCCGGCCCGGTGATGGCCGAGTCGTCCTTCTTGACCATCAGGTCCTGGCCCGCCTCGTAGTACGGGCCCGCGAAGGTGATGCGCTGCTTGCGGGTTTCGTTGATCGTGTAGGTCGCGACGACGAAGTCGACCTTGCCCTGCTCGATGACCTCTTCGCGGACCTTCGAGGGGGTCTCGACGAACTCGATCTTGTCGGCGGACACGCCGAGCTTGGACGCGATCAGCTTCGCGATCTCGACGTCGAAGCCCGCGGGCTTGCCGTCGAGGCCCTTGAGGCCGAACAGCGGCTGGTCGAACTTCGTGCCGACCTTGACGCTGCCCGCCTTCTGCAGCTTCTCCATCGTCGTGCCCGCGTCGAACTTCGCCGCGGTCTCGACGGGCGGGTTGGTGCCCGTCCCGGTGTCTGACTTACCGCACGCGGTCATCGAGAGTGCGAGAGCGGCGGTCACGGTGCCAACCACAAGGCCCCGGAATCGCATGTCGTGCTCCTTCGGTTTCGATCCGGCCGCTATCCGGCCGAACACTCGGGGGACTGCCTAGTGCGTCAGGATCTTGCCAAGGAAGTCCTTGGCGCGCGCGGATTTGGGCGCGGTGAAGAATTCATCAGGGGTGGTGTCCTCGACGACCTCGCCGTCGGACATGAAGATCACCCGATGGGCGGCCTTGCGCGCGAAGCCCATCTCGTGCGTGACGACCAGCATGGTCATGCCCTCGCCGGCCAGCGAGGTCATCACGTCGAGCACTTCCTGGACCATCTCCGGGTCCAGCGCGGAAGTCGGCTCGTCGAAGAGCATGACCTTGGGCTTCATCGCCAGCGCGCGGGCGATGGCCGCGCGCTGCTGCTGGCCGCCGGAGAGCTGGGCGGGGTACTTGTCGGCCTGGTTGGCGATCCCCACTCGTTCGAGCAGTTCCATCGCGGTCTTGCGGGCCTCTGTGGCGGACAGTTTGCGCACCTTGATGGGCGCGAGGGTGACGTTCTCGGCGATCGTCTTGTGGGCGAAGAGGTTGAACGACTGGAACACCATGCCGACCTCGGCGCGCAGCTGCGCGAGCTGCTTGCCCTCGGCGGGCAGCGGCCTGCCGTCGACCTCGATGACGCCGGAGTTGATGGGCTCCAGTCGGTTGATGGCCCGGCAGAGCGTCGACTTGCCCGATCCAGAAGGCCCGAGCACGACCACGACCTGGCCTTTGGGCACCTCGAGGGTGATGTCCTTGAGGACATGCAGGGACCCGAAGTACTTGTCGACCCCCTCCATCCGGATCATCGCTGGGGCGGGGTTCGAGGCGGTCATTGAGTCCTCCACGAGCGCGTTCGTGTGACAGTGCGGTGGGTCGGCGGGCACGCGATGGCGGGAAACCTACTCCGGCCCACGTCGATATCCATGCCGCTTGAGCAACACTTAGGGTCTCAACTCTGTCACACAAGCGCCTGCTGAACCGGAGGACACGCGTGCGAGTGCTGCTCGTGGAAGACGACGACCGGGTCGCGGAGGCGCTGATCCCGGCCCTGGTGCGCCGCGGCCTGACGATCAAGCGCCTCGCGGGCGGCACCGGCGTGCTCGACGTCGTGCCGGAGGTCGACGTCGTCCTGCTCGACCTCGGTCTGCCCGACATGGACGGGATCGTCCTCTGTCGACAGATCCGCGCCGCGAGCGACGTCGCGGTGATCGTGGTGTCCGCCCGAGGCGAGGTCGACGACCGCATCTTGGGTCTGCGCGCGGGCGCCGACGACTATCTGGTGAAGCCATACGACGTCGACGAACTTGTCGCCCGCGTGCACGCCGTGCGCAGGCGCAAGTCGCCGGTCCCCGGTGCGCCGGGTCTGGCTGGTGTCACTGAAGTGGGTGACGTGCGGGTCGACCTGGACCGGCATGAGGTCACTGTGGACGGAGCCGCGGTCGCGTTGTCCCGCAAGGAGTTCCATGTTCTCGCGTTGATCGTCGGCGCGCAGGGCTCGGTGTGCACACGCGAGCAGATCCTCGCGGAGGTGTGGGGCCGGGCGGGCTCGGCGGAGAACCGCTCGCTCGACGTGCACGTGGCCACCCTGCGAACCAAACTCGGCAGGCCCGCGCTGATCGAGACGGTGCGCGGGGTCGGCTACCGCCTGGCCAACCAACCAGGCAGACTCACCTGAGCCACCTGGGGAGGTAGTTCGTGCGGACGCGGCTGTTGGGCATGGTGTGGTTCCTCGTCGCCCTGTTGGTGTTCGGGCTCGGGGTGCCGCTGGCGTTGTCGGTGGCCGGTGCCGAGCAGCAGGGGCTGTTCCTCGACCGGCTGACCGACACGACCCGGTTCGCGTCGATGGCCCAGCGCCCGCTCACCGACGCGCGGCCGGAGTCGCTGCGCGAGGAACTGCAGCGCTACGCCGAGCTGTACGGCATCGACGTGGTCATCGTGGACGCCGACCGCAACCCGGCGGTCAGTTCGGGGCGGGCAGGCGGTCCCGTGCCGGTCGACCTCGCCGACGCCGAGATCCGGGAGCTGATCGACGCGGCGTTGGCGGGCAGGCGCCCGGAGCCGGGGCCGCTGCTGCTGCCGTGGGACGCCGAGCCGCTGGTACTCGCCGGACCGGTACTGGTGGACGGTGAGGTGCGCGGCGCGGTGGTGTCGGTGTCGCCGACCGACCGCAGCCGGTCGCGGATGCTGTGGTGGTGGCTGCTGATCGCCGCGGGCGGGGTGCTCGCGTTCGGGTTGGCGCTGATGCTGGCCGTACCGGTCATCCAGTGGATCCTGCGCCCGGTCCGCCGACTCGACGAGGCAACCGGGTCGCTTGTCGCCGCGGTGGTGAGCGGGCGGGAAGCTGAGCGGGTCGGCGGCGCCCACGGGCCACCTGAGCTGCGAAAACTCGGCACGTCGTTCGACCGGATGGCGGCCAGCGTCGGCGACACCCTCGCCGCGCAGCGCGCCTTCGTCGCCGACGCGTCGCACCAGCTGCGCAACCCGCTGACCGCGCTCAAGCTGCGGCTGGTGAACCTCGAGGGCCACGTCGACGCCGAGGCTGAGACCCACCGGGTCGCCGCGTCGGCCGAGGCCGACCGGCTCAACCAGATCCTCGACGAACTGCTGTCGATGGCCAGGGCCGAGAGCGCGGGTGGCGAACTCGTGCCGACTGATGTCGACACCGTGGTCGCCGAGCGCGTCGCCGACTGGCGGGTCGTGGCCTTGTCCAGGGACATCGCGCTGAACTGCGACGGCGCCGCGGGCGACACCTGGGCGATGTCCCCGCCCCGCGGCGTCGACGGCATCCTCGACGCGCTGCTGGACAACGCGCTGAAGTTCACCGGGTCGGGCAGCGCGGTCGAGGTGACCGTCGACCTGGCGGGCGACTGGGTCCGGCTCTCGGTGCGCGACCACGGGCCGGGGCTCAAGGTCGAGGAACTCGAGCGGGCGACCGACCGGTTCTGGCGCAGCCACAGCCACCAGAACGTTCCGGGATCCGGACTCGGGCTGGCGATCGTCAGCCGGATCGTGGCCAAGGCGGGCGGCGACCTGCGGCTCGACCTACCCGAGGGCGGTGGCCTGCGGGTGACCGTCGACCTGCCCGCCGACCGGATCTGACGCTCAGGCCTTCTGGTCGCGGAAGTACCGCATCGCGCCAGGGTGCAGCGGGATCGGGTCGGTCTCGATGGCCGAGTGGACGTCGATGGACAGCGCGGCCCGGTTGGCCTTGATCAGGTCGTCCTGCGCGGCAAAGAGGCCGCTGACCAGCGCCTCAGCGACGTCGTCCGGCAACGCGTCGGTGACAAGCAGGAAGTTCGGCACGGCCAGGGTGGTCACCGGCCCGCCCGCCAGGTTGTAGGTCGTCACCGGGATCGACGCGGTGTTGTAGACCGGGTACTGGTTGCGCATCGCGGGCATGTCGTCGGTGAGGTCCAGCAGTCGCAGCGGCACGACCGCGGCGAGGTCGGTGATGGCCCGCGTCGGCAGGCCGCCGGACCAGAAGAAGGCGTCGACCTCGCCGCGTTTGAACGCCGCGACGGCGTCGGTGAGCCCAAGGTCGCGCGTGGTCAGCGCGCCGGGGGCGTCGAGGCCGGAGATGGCCAGCAGCCGGTCGGCGATGAAGGCGACACCCGACTCGGGCGCCCCGATCGCGACCCGCGTGCCGCGCAGGCCCGCCAGGCTATGGATCGGACCGTCACCGCGGACCACGACGTGCAGGTAGTCGTCGTAGATACGGGCCAGCGCGCGCGGGTGGCGTGGGCCGGTCGTGGGCCGCGCGGCCACGTCGGCGGCGCTGAAGGCGATGTCGGCCTCGCCCGCGCACAGCTTGCGCAGGTTCTCCGGCGAGCCGCTCGTCGCCAGCACCTCGGGGCGGTCGATACCAAGCTGCGTCTGCCAGGAACCGGCCAGCGACACCGAGAGGGTGTGATAAACCCCGGACGGCACACCGGCCGCGATGCGCAGCCGCACACCCGTGAACTCGCTGTCGCATCCGGTGAGCAGACCCGCGATGCTGACCAGCGCGAGCAGGATGCCGCCGACTCGGGTCCGTGCCATGCGCCGATGGTGCCAGAAGCCTGCCTTCGGCGGGGCGCCGACGGCCGCGTACCCTCGGACAGCGAGATGAGCGCGCGTACCTATGAAGTCCGCACCTATGGGTGCCAGATGAACGTCCACGACTCCGAGCGGCTTTCCGGGCTGTTGGAGGACGCGGGCTACGTCGCCGCCGACCGTGGTCGGGTGGCCGATGTCGTCGTGTTCAACACCTGCGCGGTGCGGGAGAACGCCGACAACAAGCTGTACGGCAACCTAGGCCACTTGGCGCCCGCGAAGACCGAGAACCCCGGCATGCAGATCGCCGTCGGCGGCTGCCTCGCGCAGAAGGACCGCGAGACGATCGTGCGCCGCGCGCCGTGGGTGGACGTCGTGTTCGGCACGCACAACGTGCACGCGCTGCCCACACTGCTCGAACGTGCCCGGCACAACGCCCGCGCCGAGGTGGAGATCGCCGAGTCGCTCGAGGTGTTCCCCTCGACGCTGCCGACACGTCGCGAGTCGGCGTACGCCGCCTGGGTGTCGGTGTCGGTCGGCTGCAACAACACCTGCACGTTCTGCATCGTCCCGAGCCTGCGCGGCAAGGAGAAGGACCGCCGGCCGGGCGAGATCCTCGCCGAGATCGAGGCGCTGGTGGCCGAAGGCGTCTCCGAGGTGACCCTCCTCGGCCAGAACGTCAACGCGTACGGCGTGGAGTTCGGTGACCGGCAGGCGGTCTCCAAGCTGCTCCGGTCGTGCGGCTCGATCGAGGGGCTCGAGCGGGTGCGGTTCACCTCGCCCCACCCGGCGGAGTTCACCGACGACGTGATCGCGGCGGCGGGGATCGCGGCGCGGACGCGGTCAAGGATCCCGAGGTAGCGCTCGCGCCGGTAGGAACGCCGCATCGCCTTGAGGACCGGGTCGGATCCCGACTGCAGGGGCATGTGGAGCGACGGCATCACG
>DATLIA010000349.1:0-8360 GCA_035540215.1 Actinokineospora sp.
CCAGCGGCAGGCCGGACCACGCCGCGAAGTCCTCGGCGGTGGCCGGGGCGTGGCCCGCGACGTAGCGCTTGGCCCAGTTCGCGGTCGGCGGCAGCTGGATGTGCACGAGCCCGACCACCCGGCCCGCCCGCTCGGCGAGCCAGACCGACGGTGCGGCCTGCCCCAGTAGGAACGTGAGCTGGTTGCGCAGGGCTTCCTCGGTGTCCTCGCGCGGCGTGACCTTGCCGAACGGCGCGTCGTAGCGCACGACCGCCATGTTCAGCTCGGTCGCGACGTCGAGGTCGGCGGGCTCGGCTGGCCGCACCAACAGGTCGGGGTCGCCCGCCTGCCCGAACCGGCCCGCCTTGCGTGCCGCGATCACGCTGCACGGCACGAAACCGCGGTGGACCAGGGCGGATACCGCCTCGGTGTCCCGGCTGGGCAGTTCGACCACCGCGGCCGCGTCTAGGTCGCCGGGGGTTACCGCGCCGCTGATTCGGCCTGCCCACTGGTCGAGCAGGTCGCCGAGGGTGGCGGCCTGCTCGTCGCCCGCGAGCCGGATCTCCAGGTTGTGCCTGCGCGCGGGCTCCCAGGTGCGCGCGGCCATGCCCGGCGCGGTCTCCTGGTACCAGGCGATCGCCTCACCCTTCGCGGCCGTCAGCCGAAGGCCGACCTCGGCCAATGGTGGCGGCGGGGGGAGCAGCGGGTCGATGGCGACGAGGCGGGCCGCGTGCGCGGCGGCGATCACAGACGAGTCCACCCGGCCATCAAAGCGCACGGCCGTATGGTTGACGGTTCATCCAGACGAGTGATGGTGCCGACGTCACATGATCGCGAAAAGTGATCATGTTCTGCCGCGTGGGTGCACGTAGGACGTCCTATGGTGCATCGTTGACGATGTCTTTTGTGCGCATCTCACGATGTCGGCGGGTAACTAGCACACGTGCCACTTTCGCCTGATCGGGGTACAGTCAGCGGGCCGTCGGGGGACTCGCCATGGGCGGGAGACACCAAATCTGGCCCACTTCGTGGCCGTGGCGAGGAGGTTGCATGCCGGACCACCCAGGCGCGCCCGAGTCGGCGGCGTCGCCAACGGCGACCCCCGAGACCACCGAGAATCCGTCCTGGCTCGTCGAGGACCCCGCGCCCAATCGGCGCTTCCTTGTCTTCTCGCTGCTCGTGCTCGTCTC
Source organism: Actinokineospora sp. (assembly GCA_035540215.1). Classification (GTDB taxonomy): domain Bacteria; phylum Actinomycetota; class Actinomycetes; order Mycobacteriales; family Pseudonocardiaceae; genus Actinokineospora. The sequence goes on from DATLIA010000349.1 coordinate 1,170, forward strand.
CGGTGTGGTCTCGGCAGGCCTCGTGTCGTGGTGGCTGCCGTCCAACCCGCGCCCGCAGCTGATCTGGGTCGGGCTGCTGCTCGCACTCGGCTTCCTGGTCGCCGAACAGCTCGCGATCAACGTCGATGTGCGCGGCGGGGTGTCCTGGTCGATCTCCTTCAGTGAGATCCCGCTGGTCATCGGCCTGTTCGTAGCCCCGTTCGAGGTCGTGCTCGCCGCGCACCTGATGGCGGGCGTCGGCACCCTGCTCGTGCGCCGGGTACACGACCGGATCCTCTACAACGCGGGCGCGATGATCTTCGAGATCGCCTGCGCCTTCGCCACCGCCGCGGCGCTCACCCAGGTGCTCGACGGCTTCGGGCCGTCGTGGGCCGGTGTCGTCGCGGGCGCGCTGGTCGCCCCGCTGTCCAGCACGCTGCTCGCGCTGGTCTGCGTGCGGGTGCTCGGCAGGCGGATGCGGGTCGGCGCCGCGGTGCGCCTGGTGCTGCGCACACTCGTCTTGGGCATGGTCAACGCCTCCGCGGGTGTCATCGGCTACCAGGTGGCGGTGCACGCCGAGTCCGGCTGGCCGCTGCTCGTCCTCGCGCTCGGCGGGCTGTCGGCCCTCTACCTTGCTTATTCAGGGATGCTGCGTGAGCAGCGCGACCTGGAGGCGCTGTCCGAGGTCAGCCTCATCGTGGCCCGCGCAGGCCACCAGGCCGCGGCCAAGCCGTCGCTCGGCGTGAGCGAGTCCACCGAGATCACCGAGGCCGTCGGCGACGACGAGTGGCAGGTCATCGCCGACCGGATCAAGGACCAGCTCGGCGCGGCCAGGGTCGTGCTGCGACTGCGGTTCGACGCCCAGCGGCCGCTGCACACCGTGGTCTCCGGCGAGGACCTCCCGGCCGACATGCACTCCGTCGACGCGACCGGCTCCCGCGCCGACGCCCTGCTTCGCCTGCCCGGCGGACAGGTCCGGCACTTCCGCCGCGGCGACGCCGCCCCCGAGATCCGCCACGCGCTGATGCGCCGCGGCGCCGACGAGGCGCTGGTCGTGCCGCTGCGCAGCGGCAGCCACCTGCTCGGCGTGGTCGAGGCGCACGACAAGCTCTCCCGCTGGCGCGGCTTCGGCCGCCCCGACGTGCGGCTCATCGGCACCATGGCCAGCCACCTGGCCACCGCCATGGACAACCGCAGGCTGCTGGCCACCCTGCGCCACGACGCCTACCACGACCCGCTGACCGGGCTGCTCAACCGGCTCGGCTTCCGCCGCGCGGCGGGCGAACCGCTGCGCGGGCACCACGAGTCGGTCGTGCTCCGCATCGACCTCGACATCCTCGCCACCGTCTCCGACGCGCTCGGCTACGCCTGGAGCGACCGGATGGTCGTCGCGGCGGGCCGCAGGCTGCGCGACGCGCTCGGCACCGACGTCGCCATCGCGCGGCTGGAGGGCGGCGCCTTCGCCGTGCTCCTGGTCGACACCGACGACGCGGCCGCCCAGCGCACCGCCGAGCGGCTGCGCGCGATCCTGGCCGCGCCCTACCCGGTCGACCGGCTCACCGTCGAGGCCAACTCCGTCGTGGGCTACTCGACGCCGCGGTCGGGCGACGGCGAGACCAGCTCGGTCGAGCTGGACGTCGACACGCTGCTGCAGCGGGCCGACGTCGCGCTCCGCGCCGCGCGCAACAGCGGTGACCACTTCCGGGCCTACCTGCCCACCATGGGCCAGATCTTCCTGCGCCGCTTCCAACTGGTCACCCAGTTCCGGCAGGCGCTGGAGACCGGCCAGGTCAAGGTGCACTACCAGCCCAAGGTCGCGCTGCCCAGCCGCCAGGTCCTCGGCGTCGAGGCGCTGGTGCGCTGGCGGCACCCCGAGTTCGGCAAGCTCGACCCAGACGAGTTCGTCCCCGCCGTCGAGGCCGCGGGCCTGGTCGACGCGCTCACCGGCTTCGTGATGGACCAGTCGCTGATCCGGGTCCGCAAGTGGATGGACCGCGGCCTGCGCATCTCCGCGGCGGTCAACCTGTCGGTGCGCAGCCTCGACGACGCGAACTTCCCCGACCGGGTCGCCGCGGCGCTGGAGAAGCACGGCGTGCCGCCGGAGCTGCTGACCCTGGAGCTGACCGAGTCCGGCGTCATGGCCGACCCGCAGCGGGCCCTGCCGGTGCTGCGCAGGCTGCACGCGCTCGGCGTGGTGCTCGCGGTGGACGACTTCGGCACCGGCTACTCGTCGCTGGCCTACCTGCGCCAGCTGCCGGTGGACGAGGTGAAGATCGACAAGAGTTTCGTGCTGGGCATGGGAACCGACCTCGGCGACCTCGCCGTCGTGCGCTCCATCGTCGAGCTGGGCCACTCGCTGGGGCTCACCGTGGTGGCCGAGGGCGTCGAGGAAGACGTCGCCCGCGACCAGCTCGCGGCGATGGGCTGCGACGTCGCGCAGGGCTACTTGATCTCCCGGCCGCTGTCGGAGAGCAGGCTCGAAGCGTGGTTGCAAGCGCGAACCACGCAGGCCAAAGGCTTGCGCGATGAGACCGTCCTGACCCTGCTTTCCTGAACCCACCCCCCGTTTTGGAGCTAGGCGGATGGCTGTGTAAAGTTACGCCCGTCCCCAGGGACAGGCCCCTTTAGCTCAGTCGGCAGAGCGTCTCCATGGTAAGGAGAAGGTCTACGGTTCGATTCCGTAAAGGGGCTCGGCAGATCGGCCGCGAGGCACCGGAAATATCTGCGGTGTCGCGCGGCTTGATCCATGTCAAGTAGTTATACAGCGGTGTAGCTCAGCTGGTAGAGCAAGCGACTCATAATCGCTGTGTCGCCGGTTCAAGTCCGGCCATCGCTACGCAGATCCCAACCGGGGCTCGACCCCGGACTCCCGTCCTCAGTGGTCGGGTTCTCTGGTCATGTAAGGAAGGTTGTTGTGGCTTCTACTGACGTGCGGCCGAAGATCACGCTCGCGTGTGAGACTTGCAAGCACCGCAACTACATCACCAAGAAGAACCGGCGCAACGACCCGGATCGCCTTGAGATGAAGAAGTTCTGCCCGAACTGCAAGGAACACAAGCTGCACAAGGAAACCCGCTGACGCCTGCGTCAGTGAGCGCGTGAGGCCGTCCCAGGTGCTGGGGCGGCCTTCGCTGTCTGTTGGGTAAGTTGTGCCGGTGGCACTGGACCAGTCGTTTGTGGGACGCGCGTACCCGCCGTCCGAGGTGTATGAGGTAAGCCGGGCGAAGATCCGGGAGTTCGCCGAGGCGATCGGGGACACCAACCCCGTTTACCGCGATCCCGAAGCCGCCCGCGCGGCCGGGTATCCCGACGTGATCGCCCCGCCGACCTTCACCACGATCATCAACCTGGCGGCGATCAACTCGATCGTCTCCGACCCCGAACTCGGCCTCGACTACAGCCGCATGGTCCATGGCGACCAGACCTTCGACTTCCACCGGCCCGTCGTGGCAGGCGACCAGCTCGTCGTCACCGCCTACGTCGACAACATCATGAGCCGGGCCGGGAACGACTTCATCACCCTGCGCGCGGAGATCAGCGGCCAGGGCGGCGAGCCCGTGGTCACCGCCAGGGCGCAGCTCGTGGTGCGCGACGCCGAGGAGGAGCAGGCATGACCAGCGTCGGCGACGAGCTGCCCGTCATCGAGGTGACGATCACCCGCGAGGACCTCGTCCGGTACGCGGGCGCGGCTCTGGACTTCAACCCCATTCACTGGAACGAGCGCTTCGCCCGCGAGGTCGGACTACCCGACGTGATCGCGCACGGGATGCTCACCATGGCCATCGCCGGTCGCGTCGCCACCGACTGGGGCGGCGACGTGATCACCTACAGCGCCCGCTTCACCCGGCCAGTCGTGGTGCCCAACGACGACAAGGGCGCGACAGTCGAGGTCAGCGGCAAGATCGGCGCGGTCAACGACGACGGGACGGTCCGGATCGACCTCGTCGCGAAGTTCGACGGGAAGACCGTGCTCGGCAAGCCGGTCGCCGTCGTCCGTCCGCGTTCATAGGTTGTTCGAGGAAACGTCACTGGACACCATTGCGGTGACCGCCATTCGGGTGCAGGCTGGGCACGCTAAGTGATCGCCATCACCTGATCAAAAGGATGTTTCCGTGGCTGTGAACCTGAACAAGCTCGTCGACAAGGCCTACGAGGACAAGAGCCTGGTGGAGCTGCTCGACGCGCCTCCGTCGGCGCTGGAGGGCCTGACCCCCAAGCACGACGAGCTGCTCGCCGAGCTGGGCATCAAGTCCGTCGGGGACCTCGCCAAGTGGAAGTACGCCGAGCGCGCCTCCGCGATCGCCGCCCTGGCCCCGTTCCAGGCCTAGTGCCGTGACCGCGCGGGGAGCCCCCGAAAGGCTCCCCGCGCGCGGTTCATCTAGATTTCACGCGTGACGGCCAACGAACTCATCTCCTTCGCCCGTGGCGCCCCTTCTCTCGACATCATCGATGTCGACGGCCTCAAGGCCGCCGCGGACGCCGCACTCACCACCGACCCCGGCGGCGCGCTCGGCTACGGCACCGCTGTCGGCTACCCCCCGCTGCGCAAGTTCCTCGCGGACCTGCACGGCGTCCCGGTCGAGCAGGTACTGGTCACCAACGGCTCCATGCAAGCCGACGCGTTCCTGTTCGACGAGCTCGCCAAGGCGGGCGAGCCGGTCATCGTCGAGAAGCCGACCTACGACCGCACCCTGCTCGGCCTGCGCGGCCGCGACGCCGACGTGCGCCCGGTCTCCCTCGACGTCGACGGCATCGACACCGACGAGCTCGCCGCGCTGCTCGAAGGCGGCCTGCGGCCGACGTTCGCGCACATCATCCCCAACTTCCAGAACCCGGCCGGCTACACGCTGAGCCTGGCCAAGCGCAAGCGCCTGCTGGAGCTGGCCGTTCAGTACGGGTTCGTGATCTTCGAGGACGACCCGTACCGGCTGATCCGTTTCGCGGGCGAGGCGCTGCCCTCGATGCTGGAACTCGACGAAGGCCGCGGCAACGTCGTGTTCGCCAGCTCGTTCTCCAAGACCGTCGCCCCGGGTACCCGCGTGGGCTACCTGGTCGGCTCGGCCGAGCTGATCAAGCGGGTCTTCGTCCGGGCCACCAACACCTACATCTCGCCGAACATGCTCGCGCAGGCGATCGTGCACCAGTTCTGCGTCAGCGGCGGCATGGAGCGCTCCATCGCCACGGTGAACGCCGCGCTGGCCGAGCGCGTGCGGGTGCTGTGCGCCGCACTGGAGAAGCACATCCCGGAGGCGAAGTTCACCGCCCCCGAGGGCGGCTACTTCATGTGGGTCGAGCTCGGTGACGGCGTCGACGTGGCCAAGCTGCTGCCCGCGGCGGAGGAGCGCGGTGTGACCTTCGTCAAGGGCACCGACTTCCTGCTCGACGGCGGCGAGTCGACGCTGCGGATGGCGTACTCGGGCGTGCGCGTCGATCAGATCGAGGACGGCATCGTTCGCTTGGCCGACGCGCTGGCCTCGCTGCGCGTCGGATAGCGGTTGATCAGGCACTGAGCGTTCAGCGGAGCCTGCTCGGGGTACTCGGTTGCGGTACCCCGAGCAGGGTGCCGTATGCTTCCGTGCTTGAGCGCCCTGGCCGGTTCCACTTGGCGATAAAGTGGGTTGGTCAGAGGCGCCTGAGCGCGGCCCATACGGGTCACGCGAAGGGGTGTAGCTCAATTGGTAGAGCAGCGGTCTCCAAAACCGCAGGTTGCAGGTTCGAGTCCTGTCGCCCCTGCGTTTGCGTCCGAGTGCGGCTGAACCCGCTCCGGACCGGGTAGTACACATCGAGTGGAGGATGGCGTGGCCGAGGACAAGGAGCGGGAAGAGGGGCAGGAGCGCCCTTCTCGTCCGGTCACCGCCGCTGCGCGGCGTGAGCGTCGCGGCACGGCCCGTCCGGCCGCCCGCAAGGACGCCGACAAGACGGACAAGGTCAAGGCGAAGGCCGTGGCCAAGTCCGACTCGGCGTCTGACGCGGCCGACAAGAAGGGCCGCCCGACCCCCAGCCGGGACCGCAAGGAATCCAAGGGCTCGATCTTCGCCAGGATGGCCCGGTTCCTCCGCGAGGTCGTCGCCGAGCTGCGCAAGGTCATCTGGCCCACGCGCAAGCAGATGATCGCCTACACCACCGTGGTGCTGGTGTTCGTGGCCTTCATGGTCGCCCTCATCGCTGGCCTTGACCTCGGCCTCGGCAAGGGCGTGTTCTGGCTCTTCGGCTGATTTGCGCCCGACGCGGCGCACCGGTCGAATACCCGGAGCACGTGATTCATGAAAGGAAGCGAGACCAACTGTGACCTCCGAGAACGGCGTCGCCGCCGGTAGCGAGCCGACCAGCCAGATCGCCGACGACGAGGACATCCTCGAGTCGGCCGACGGCGACGTCGAGCCCACCGACGCCGACACCGTGGCCGAGAACGTGGACTCCGACGACAGCGACGACGCGGGCGACGAGCCCGCCGCCGACGCCGTCGCCGAGGCCGCGCAGGCTCCGATCGACGAGGCCCCGGCTGACCCGGTCGCCGAGATGCGCGACGCGCTGCGCCGCGCCCCTGGCGACTGGTATGTCGTGCACTCCTACGCGGGGTACGAGAACAAGGTCAAGACCAACCTCGAGACCCGGATCCAGACCCTCGACATGGAGGACTACATCTTCCAGGTCGAGGTGCCGACCGAAGAGGTCACCGAGATCAAGAACGGCCAGCGCAAGCAGGTGCAGCGCAAGGTGCTGCCCGGCTACATCCTGGTTCGCATGGAGCTCAACGACCCGTCCTGGTCCGCGGTGCGCAACACCCCGGGTGTGACCGGATTCGTCGGCGCGACCTCCAAGCCGTCGCCGCTGACCATCGACGAGGTGCTGAAGTTCCTCCTCCCGCAGGTCGAGGAAGCCAAGCCCGCGAAGGGTTCGGCCACGCAGTCGCGCGGCCCGCAGGTCGAGGTGGACTTCGAGGTCGGCGAGTCGGTCACCGTCATGGACGGTCCGTTCGCCACACTGCCCGCGACCATCAGCGAGGTCAACGCGGACGGGCAGAAGCTCAAGGTCCTCGTGTCGATCTTCGGCCGGGAGACTCCGGTCGAGCTGTCGTTCAACCAGGTCTCCAAGATCTGACCGGTCCGCTTCGGACCGGACGGCCGCGGCAGGGCGTCGCCATTCGCCCGCCGGGGAAACGCGATAACAGGAAAGTACGGACATGCCACCCAAGAAGAAGAAGCTCGCAGC
>DATLIA010000350.1:0-3694 GCA_035540215.1 Actinokineospora sp.
AACCCCAGGAGCGCGGCCCCCACCCTGTCCCGGGGGGACGGCCCTTGGCCAGTCTATCGGTGCCCCGGGGGTTGTGGGGGGTTTGGCGTTGGCCTGTGGATGGTTTGGGGTGACTGTGGACAACTCGGCGGCTGGGTCACGCACGGAGCACCGCCGTGGCCTTGCGCAGGCGGTCCACCAGGGACCGGGCGGCGCCGTCACGCAGGGCGGACTCGGCCGCCTGGTACGCGTCGGGCCACGTCGTGGTGTGTCCACTCGCGACGGCGAGGGCGGCCGCGTTGAGGGCCACCGCCTCCAGAGACGCCTGGTTGGCCTTGCCCGCCAGCACGTCCAGGAAGTGCTCAACCAGCCTATCGGGCGACTCAGCCAGGTCGTCGAGACCGCCGACGCCGGTGGTCAGGACGCCCGGGGACAGACGGATGGGGCCGCCGTCGCTGGTGTGGATCACGTTGTGGGCGAAGCCGAGCAGCTCGTCCGCACCGGAGTCGTTGACGCACAGCCAGAGCTTGCGCTCCTGGGCCGCGGCCAGCTCCCGCAGCTCGGCCAGCGGCGCCGCGTACGACACACCGGTGACCTGGGCGGTCACCGGGACCGTGGCGATGAACGGGCCGAGCGCGTTGAGGAACCGGCCGAACGGGCGCAGGCCCAGCGGCACCAGGGTGCGCGCCATCCTGGTCAGCACGGCCGGGTACACGAACGGGCCGGTGAACGCGATCCCGCTGCGGGACAACGCGTCGGCTGTCTCGTCGAGCGACTTGGTCATACGCACGCCCAGCCGCTCCAGCAGGTCGACCGAGCCCGCGGTGCCGGTGTAGGCCCGCGATCCCGATTTCACCACCGGCACCCCCATCGCCGCGGCCGTGAAGGCCGCGGCGGTGGAGATGTTGAACGTGCGCGGTCCGCCGCCGGTGCCGACGATGTTCACCGCCCCCGCCCACGGAGCCGTGTCCACGCGCAGGGACCTCACCAGTGCGCGCAGCGACTCCGGGTCGGGCAGCCGCGTGGACAGCGACGCCAGCAGCGCGGCGATCTCGGCCCGGTCGATGGCGTTCGACTCGATCCCGTCCCACAGCGAGCGCCACGCGGGCTCGTCGACCTCACCTCGCCCCATGACCAGGGCCGCGATCACCTCATGCATGGTCAGGCACCCACCACTGGGCCGATGCGGGCGGTGTCGACGAACCGGTCGACCGCGGCGACGCTGCGGAAGTTGTCCGGGTCGAGGTCGTCGTCGCCGATCGGGACGCCGAAGCGGTCCTCGATCCACGCGATCATCTTCAGCAGGCCCAGGCTGTCGACCACGCCATTGGCCAGCAGGTCGTAGTCGACGGCCAACGCGTCGGCGGCGACATCGGGGAGGAATTCATCGATGATGAACGCCTTGATCGTGGAGACGTTGCTCATGACACCCTTCTTTCGGCTTGGGACGACCCGGTCCCGGTCCGGCCGACCGCGGCGCGGTCGACCTTCCCGGGGGCGGTCTTGGGCAGCGGCTCGTCGGTGATCCGCATGCTCGACGGGATGGCGGCGCGCGGCAGCCGCCGCACGCAGTGCTCCCGCAGGGTGAGGCTGTCCAGGCCGCTGCCCGGCGCCCGGTGGATCGCCGCGGCCAGAACGGCTCCGGCGACCGGGTCGGGCAGGGCGGCCACGGCGGCCTCCAGCACATTGGGGTGTTCCAGCAGCGCCGCCTCGATCTCGGCGGTGTTCACCGCCACGCCGCGCACCTTCACCTGGAAGTCGGCGCGGCCGACCAGCATCAGCCTGCCGTCGGCGCCGCGGCGGACCAGGTCGCCGGTGCGGAAGTAGCGCAGGTCGTCGGCACCGGTCGGGTGCGCGGCGAACTTGCCGACGTTGCGGGTCTCGTCGAGGTAGCCCTCGGTCTGGAACGGCGTGCTGACATACAGTTCGCCGGTGCCCGGCCCGGTGATCACCCGGCCCTCGTCGACGAGCAGCGCGCGCACGCCGGGCAGCGGTTCGCCGATCGCCATCGGCAGGCCGTCCACGTCGGCGATGAAGCTGTCGTTGGTCTCGGTGCAGCCGTAGATGTTGCGCAGCCGCGCTTTCGGGAACAGCAGGGGGATCCCGGCCAGCACGTGGTCGGGGGTGGCGTCGCCGGTGACCATGACGTGCTCGACGCTGTCGAAGCCCTCGGCGCCCGCGGCGATCAGCAGCCCGAAGAACATCGGCACGGCTTGCACGACGTGGACAACGTTGGTGCGCAACACCTCGGTGAGGTGGCGGCCGTTGGCGGCGTAGGCCGGGTCGACCATGACCACCCGCCCGCCCGCGGCCAGCGTCGTCCAGATGTCGAGCAGGCAGATGTCGAAGTTCAGCGGCGCCACGTTGAGCACGGTGCGGCCGGGGCCGATACCGAAGGCGGGCGCGGCCCAGTCGGCGAAGCGGGCGACGGCCTGGCTGCCCAGCGGGACGATCTTGGGCAGCCCGGTCGAGCCGGACGTGGTGAGCATGAACGCGGTGTCGGCGGCCAGCCGCGGCGGCGGCGCGACCGACGCGGGTGGCAGCATCCGCCTTGCCTGGCCCTGCGGGGTGAGCACCGTGGTGCACCCGGCCTGCGCGAACAGGTTCGAGAGCGCGTCGTCGGCCAGCGCGGGCGACGGCAGCAGGAACGGGCGGCGGGCCAGCAGGCAGGCCAGGACCAGCGCGACGGCCTCCGGCGACTTCTCCGCCAGCAGACCGACCGGCTGACCGGGCGCCAAGTCGTGACCGGCGAGCCGGTCCCGCTCGACACAGGCGAGGTCGAGCAGCTCGCCGTAGCAGATCTCGGTTTCGTGCCAGACCAGCGCGACCGCGTCAGGCGCGCGCTCCGCGTGCCAGACGAAACTGTCGACCAGGTCCTGCAGGAACGGCTCAGCCATGGCGCCTCCCGTCGATCTCGACCCAGCCGCCCTTGAACGCGAGGCCGCGGGGGGACTTGCAGGTGAACTTGACGACCGGGCCGCCGTCGGCGACGTAGGTGATCTCCAGCGGTTCCTCGGGCAGGATCGGCGAGGAGAAGCGGCAGCCGATTCCGGTGATCCGCGCGGCGTCGCCACCGGCGAACCGGTCGACGACGTCTTCGCTGATCAGGGCGAGGACGCTCATGCCGTGCGCGATCACACCGGGGAACCCGGCGGCGACGGCGGCGGCCTCGTCGAGGTGGATCGGGTTGTGGTCGCCGGAGACGTCGGCGTAGGCGCGCACCGTCTCGGCCGGGACGACCGCGGTGACCGCGGTGCGCTCGGCGGGACCGGGCCCGGCGGTGAGCTCGGCGGCGGCGGGCATGTCGCCGAAAGGCTCCGGCGTGGTCGCGTCGACCAGCAGAGCGCCGGTCAGCAGCTCGGACACCACGGCACCGTCGTCGCCGACGACGACGCAGCGGATCGCCAGCCGCACACCCTTGGGTTCGCGGCGGGCGGCGACGACCTCGACGTCGATGCCGACCCGCTCCCCCGGCGTGACCAGCCTGCGGACCTTGATCTCCTGGCTGAGGTGCACATTGCCCGGACGCGGCTGACCTTCGGGGGTGAGCTGGTCGACGATCTCGTCGAAGCTGCCCATGGCCAACACGAACGGATAGACCGGCGAGGCCTGCGGGACACCGACGACGGGCCGAGCGCTGATGGCCGTGCGCAGCACCTCACGGTATCCGGCCAGCTCAGCGGCCGTCACCGCCCTGATGTCACTGGCCGCGAAC
>DATLIA010000351.1:0-4512 GCA_035540215.1 Actinokineospora sp.
GCCGACATCGGTGTCGGCAAGGCCGACGCGCTGGCCAACTCGTTCACCGACGGGCTGATCGCGATCCCGAAGATGCCGGTGCCCCCGTCGCTGCCCGGGATGCCCGCGCTGGACATGGGCGCCGCGCCGAGCAACACCGCCTACGTCGTCGTCGACCGGCCGCTGGCCAGGGGGACCAACGCCGCGGCGGCCGCCGAGGTCGCGGCCAAGAGTCTCGCCGACCACATCGCGAGCACGTTCGCCGAGGCGGAGGGGGACGCGGAGGGGGACCCGGACATCCAGGCGGGCGGCACCGTCACCGTGGCCGGGGTGCCGGAGGCGTTCGCCGGGAAGTGGGTCGTCACCAACGCCCGCCACATCTTCGACCCGCTCGAAGGCGGCTACCACACCAGGTTCTTCGCCAGCGGACGTCAGAACCGCTCGCTGCTGCGGCTGTCGTCGGCCGGAACCGACCGCGCGGCGCCGTTCGAGGGCATGGTGTGCGCGGTGGTGACCAACGCCAAGGACCCGGAGAAAGCTGGTCGGGTCAAGGTCGCCATGCCGTGGCTGTCGCCGAACTACGAGTCCGACTGGGCCAGGGTCGTGCAGATCGGGGCCGGTCGGCGCAGCGGCGTGCTGTTCGTGCCGGAGGTCGGCGACGAGGTCCTCGTCGGGTTCGAGTTCGGTGACGCGCGCAGGCCGTACGTGATCGGCGGGCTGATCAACGACAACTCCGACTTCGGGCACCTGAAGTCCGCGGTCGACGGGTCGGGTGCGGTGGTGAGCCGCGGGATGGCCACGCCGGCTGGCAACCGGCTGCTGTTCACCGACGACCTGCCGCCCGGGCCGCCCGGGCAGGCGCCGCCGACGAAGTCGGAGATTGTGCTGGGCACCAAGGACGACAAGCTCGCGCTGCGCATAGACCAGGCTGCTGGGACGGTGTCGGTGATCTGCGACCCAGCCAAGCCGGTGTCCAAGGGCCAAGGCGAGCTGACCATCGAGTGCGGGGCGGCGGGCGCGATCACGATCAAGTCGGGCATGGGCGGCATCAAGATCGAGACGACCGGCGCGCTCGAACTGAAGGGCAAGACGGTCAAGGTGCAGGCGGACATGGTCACCGAGATCAAGGGTCAGACGGTGAAGTTGAACTGAGCTGGGCTGTCATCGATTCAGGAGGCGCGATGTCGCAGGACTTCGTCGGTGCCGGGTGGGGCTTCCCGCTCGGTGTCGGACCGCAGGGCGGGATCGCCCTGGTCCGGCGGGAGGTGGAGCTGGAGCAGGCGATGCGGCTGATCCTGGCCACCTACCCCGGCGAGCGGCCGATGCGACCCGAGTTCGGCAGCCGCATCCGCGACTTCGTGTTCCGCCCGGCGAACATGGAGACCGTCGGGGAGCTGTCGCAGGAGGTGCGCACCGCGCTGATGCGCTGGGAACCGCGGGTGGACATCGACTCCGTGGACGTCTCCCCGGATCCCTACGACCCGGCGACGCTGTTCATCGACATCCGCTACCGGGTCAAGGACACCAACGACCGGCGCAACCTGGTCTTCCCCTTCTATTCCATCCCTGAGGACGGGAGTGACTACTGATGGCGCTGCCCACCCCCAACCTCGACGACCGCCGCTTCCAGGACCTGGTCGACGACGCCAAGCGCATGGTGATGCGTCGCTGTCCTGAATGGACGGACCACAACGTGTCCGACCCCGGCGTGACGCTGATCGAGACCTTCGCGTTCATGACCGACCAGCTGATGTTCCGGCTCAACCAGGTGCCGGACCGGCTCTACGTCAAGTTCCTCGACCTGATCGGCCTGCGGCTGATCCCGGCCACCCCCGCCCAGGTGCCGGTGACGTTCTGGCTGTCGGCGCCCGCGATCACCAGCGTCGGCATCCCGCTCGGCACCACGGTCGCCACCATGCGCACCGAGGCGGACGAGTCGATCGTGTTCTCCACGGTTCGCGACCTCACCCTGCTGCCCTGCGCCTTGTCGGTGGTGGCGACGATCGCCGCGAACGACGAGCCGATCCTGCGGACCGAGGAACTGAAGATGGGCGGCCGGTTCCCCGCGTTCTCGGCGGTGCCCGCGCCGGGGGACGTGCTGATGGTGGGGCTGACGTCGGCGGTCCCGAACTGCGTGGTGCGGCTGGACCTGGACGCGAACGTCGAGGGTGTCGGTGTGCACCCGGACCATCCGCCGCTGGTCTGGGAGGCCTACAACGGCGCCGAGTGGGTCGAGTGCCTGGTCAGCACGGACGGGACCGGGGCGCTCAACATGGGCGGCGAGGTGCTGGTGCACGTGCCCGCCGACCACCAGTCCGCGGTGTTCGCCGACGAGGCCGCCGGTTGGCTGCGCGCGCGGGTCATCGAGGTCGACCCCGAGTACCCGACGTACCGGCACTCGCCGACCGTGGCCGGGCTGGCCGCGAGCACCGTCGGCGGGACGGTGGTCTCGGCGCACTGCGAGGTCATCGAGGACGAAGTGATCGGGGTATCCGAGGGGGTGCCGGGTCAGGAGTTCCCGATCGAGCAGGCCCCGGTGGTCGGGACGGTCGTGCTGGAGGTGACCTCCGACGACGGCTGGGTCGAGTGGACGCAGGTGCAGCACTTCGCGGGCAGCGGGCCAGCCGACCCGCACTTCCTCCTCGACCCCGCGACCGGCACGATCCACTTCGGACCGGCGATCCGGGAGGCCGAGGGTGGGATGCGCCAGTACGGCGCGGTGCCGCACGCCGGGTCCACGGTGCGGCTGCGGCGCTACGCGATCGGCGGCGGCCGGATCGGCAACGTCGGCGCCGGCGCGATCCGCACGCTGAAGTCGTCGATCCCGTTCGTCTCGGACGTGGAGAACCTGGAGTCCGCGTCCGGCGGCGTCGACGGGGAGACCATCGACCAGGCCAAGGCGCGCGGACCGATCCTGCTGCGCACCCGCAGCCGCGCGGTCACCGCGGAGGACTACGAGGCCATCACCCAGGAGGCGGCCCCGGACATCGCCAGGGTGCGGTGCGTGACGGCGGGCGACGACGACGTGGACGCCGGGTCGGTGCGGGTGCTCGTGGTACCCGCCGCGGCGCAGGTGGACGGGCGGATCACGTTCGCGGACCTGCTGCCGGAGGAGGAGACCCTCACCCGGATCACCGACCGGCTCGACGAGGTGCGGCTCATCGGCACCCGCGTGCTGGTCTCCCCGCCGCGCTACCGCGGTGTGACCGTCGTGGCGCGGGTGATCGCGCGGCCGAGGGTGGACCGGGCGCGGGTGCGGGCAGAAGCGCTCGCGGCGCTCTACGGGCACCTCAACCCGATCACCGGCGGCACCGAGGGACGGGGCTGGCAGTTCGGGAGACCGGTGCAGGCCGGTGACGTTTACGCGCTGCTGCAACGGGTTCGTGGCGTGGACATGGTCGAGGACGTCCGCCTGTTCGGCGCGAACCCGGTGACCGGCGAGCGTGGCGAGGAGACCCAGCGGCTAGAGGTCGACCGGTACAGCCTGGTGTTCAGCTACGAGCACCACGTGAAGGTGGAGGACCACTGATGCGCGGTCTGCTGCCCGGCCTGGCGACGGCGACACCGATGCTGGAGATGCTCCCGGCGGTCTACCAGGATGACCCGTTCACCGAGCGGTTCGTTGGCGGGTTCGACGATGTCCTCGCGCCGGTACTGGCCACTTTGGACTGTCTGGTGGAGTACTTCGACCCGCTGCTGGCGCCGGAGGACTTCCTGGAGTGGCTGTCGTCCTGGGTCGGCATCGAACTGGACGAGGGCTGGCCGATCGAGCGGCGCCGCGCGGTCGTCGGCACCGCCGTCGAGATGTACCGGATGCGCGGGACCGTCGCCGGTCTGCGGGCGAACCTGGAGGTCCTGACCGGGGGCGAGGTCCACATCGCCGACAGTGGCGGCGTCGCGGCCTCCCGTGACCCTGGCGCCGACCTGCCCGGCGAGGCCAGCCCGCGCCTGGCGGTCCGGGTGCTGGTGGACGACGCGGCCGCGGCCCCGCTGGACCTGGTCGAGGCCGCGGTGGCCGCGGCCAAACCGGCACACGTGGTGCACAGAGTGGAGGTGGGCGGCCGGTGATCGTCTGCAAGAGCTGCGGCCAGCACAACGGAGACCGTGACACCTTCTGCGGCAAGTGCGGCGGGTTCCTGGAGTGGACCGGGGAGAAGCTGGCCCCACCGCCCGCGCCCGTGGTCGAGGAGGAAGAGGAGGAAGCTCCCAAGAAGGGCTTCCTCGCCCGGCTCCAGTCGGCGCTGTACCTGGATGTGGGGGATCGGCCGCCGGTCCCCGTGACCCCACGACCGGGGATGCCCGGCGCGGCAGGCGCACCCGGTGCGCCCGCCCGTCCGGGGGCGCCCGCCGCTCCCGCGCGTCCGGGCGCGCCCGCCCCGCCTGGAGCTCCGAGACCACCTGGTGCCCCACCCGCTCCGCCCGGTGCGCCGAGGCCACCTGGCGCCCCGCCCGGAGCGCCGAGGTCGCCCGGTGCGGCGCCTGCCCCGCCTGCTCCGCCCGGAGCGCCGAGGCCGCCTGGTGCGGCGCCTGCCC
>DATLIA010000352.1:0-23924 GCA_035540215.1 Actinokineospora sp.
GACCTGGATGAACGAGTTGACGTTGGTGACCGGCACGAAGCGGAACACCACGAAGTAGCCCGACGCGGGCGGCATGGTGAGGGTCCCGGTCACCGGGTAGACACCTGGGTTGCCGGGGTCCTCCTGGCCCTGCTTGATGACCGACTTGAACTGGCCCGGCCCCACCCGCATCGCGGACCCGAGCTTGGCGATCCTGGTCCACCCGTCGACCCGGAAGTTGACCCGGAAGTCCCCGGGCTCAGCGGGCGCCGCGGCCGCCGCGCGCCGCGCGTCGGGCACTGGGCGGGCCGCCTCCGGGCTGGAGGCCACCAGTGCCCCGACCGTGCCCGCCACGAGCGCGAGCACGGCGGCGCGGGCAGCGCGAAACCGTCGAATTTCCATCATGGGAGCGCTTCTCACCTACCGGGCAGCGGAATTTGAATTACCAGCGAGTCACTTCGGCGGACATTACCGAGGTGTCACGCGATTGACAACAAGCCGCCGACTCCCGGCATACGGAATGTCTTACGGGGGTGCTAATTTGTCACGATGCGCACGTTTTTCGGCGACGCTTTGTCGCGCCCGGATGGGCAGGTCAGCCTACAAAACCCGATGTTTCCGACGCCAGAGCGCTGAACCAGCTGCTACTCGTCGGCCAGCAGGCGCTTGAGCACCTTTCCTGTCGGGTTGCGCGGCAATTCGTCGACGAAAATCACATCGCGGGGGACAGAGAATCGCGCCAGACGCTGATGTACATAAGATCTGACTAATTCCGCGTCCAATCTTGCTCCCGGACGCAACACGACGTAGGCTGCGAGCCGCTGGCCATACTCGTCGTCGGGCACGCCGCCCACGGCGACTTCCTCGATCTGCGGCAAGGCGATCAGCACCTCCTCCACCGGCCGGGGGAAGACGTTCTCGCCGCCGGAGACGATCATCTCGTCGTCGCGGCCCGCGACGAACAGCCTGCCGTCAGCGTCGAAGTAGCCGCGGTCGCCGGTGTCCATCAGCGAGTGCTTGATCTCGCGGGCCATCCCGTCGGTGTAGCCGTCGAACAGCATGTCGTTTCCGACGAAGATCCGGCCGACCTCGCCGGGCGGCACCTGCTCGCCGTCGACGCCGAGGATGCCCAGGGCGGTGCCCAGCGGCGGGCGGCCCGCGGTCGTGGGGGCGGCCCGCAGGTCCGACGGGTCGGCGATGGTGCCCGCGGAGACCTCGGTCGAGCCGTAGAAGTTGTAGAGGATCTCGCCGAAGGTGTCCATGAAGCCGGTGACGACCGAGCCGGGGATGGCCGAGCCGCTGCTGGCCACGATCCGCAGGCTCGACGTGTCGTAGCGCTCGCGGACCTCGGCGGGCAGGCTGAGCATCCGCTGCAGCATGATCGGCACGACGAACATCGCGGTGCAGCGGTGTTCCGCGACGGCGCGCAGCGCGCTCTCGGCGTCGAAGCACCGTTGCAGCACCAAGGTCGCGCGCAGCGGCATGCCGATCTGCACGGCCGTGAGCCCCCAGCTGTGGAAGATCGGCGCCGCCACGAGTATCCGCTCCCCCACCCGCAGCGGGATCCGGGACAGCACGGTCGCCGCGTCGCCCAGGCCCTTCGGCGTGGGTCGGCGCGCGCCCTTCGGGGTGCCGGTGGTGCCTGAGGTCAGCACGATCATCCGGCCGGGCCGCTTCGGCGCGGCGAACGCGGTGCGCGGCTGGTCGGCGAGCAGGTCGTCCAGGCGCGGCGCGGTGCCGCCGGTCCAGATCCGCGCGACCCGCTGCGGCACGTAGCGGACCTTCTCGGCGAAGTCGTCGTCCACGATCAGCACGCGGGTCTTGTGGTGGTGCACCGTCTCCTCGACCTGCGCGGGGGCGAGGCCGGTGTTGAACAGCACGGCGTCGGCGCCGAGTTTTCCGCACGCGACCAGCGCCTCCAGCAGGGCGGCGTGGTTGCGGGCGAGGATGCCGACCTTGTCCTCGGGCTTGACGCTCAGGCCGCGCAGCGCGTGGGCGAGCATCGAGGACCGCTCGTCCATGTCCCGGAAAGTGTGTTGCCCCGCGCCGTCGTTGATCACCGCGACGCCGTCGGGTTCGCGGGCCGCGGCGGCGGTGTAGCCGCCGACCATTGTCGCGCCCCACCTGGCAACGGCCTTGAGCTGGCGCAGCATCTTGTCGGGACGGCTGGGCGTCAGGATGCCGGCGGCGGCCAGGGTCCTGGCGACCCGGATCGGCGATGAGCCGATGTCGCGGCGCTTGAGCACCGGGCGCGGGTCGGAGATGCCGGACAGGTGGTCGCTGATCCGGCTGACGCCGTCGCGCACCCAGTTCTTGATCTCCGACTCGGTCCAGCCGGTGGCGGCGGGGTGGCGCAGCATGGGGCGGAAGAACACGACCTTGAGGTTGGTCCGGCCCGGCTTGTCGTTCTCCAGCCGGATCGACACCCAGCTCCCGTTGTCGGGGCTGCCGGAGATCACCAGCTGCTCGTCCTTGCGGGCGATCGGGGTCTCCAGGTGGTGGTCGAACACCGCGCCGGGAGCCAGGCAGGCGCGCAGCAGGTAGCGGGCGGGCTTGCCGTAGTCACGGGCCGAGACCTGGTCGCAGGAAGTGATTCCCCGAAAGAACCTGGAGTAGCGCGGGAGATCACCGACAATGCTCCAGACGAGTGCGCGCGGATGGTCTATTGACAAGTCGAAGACAACGCAATCCGCTGGCATGGCAGATCCTGCCTTTCGTCACCAGAAATACGACCCCGCTGTCTCCCGTCGCGACGGTTGTGCCTGTGCTGTGGCCGTTTGTGGCCACAGCACTGGGTATCACGCGGATGACAAAAGGATCGCAGCGCGAATCTGTGCAGGTCAAGGCATGTTTTGCTGTTCGGCGAAATACTGTTTCATCAGACAAGAAACCTCTCGCGGCTTGTCCGGCCGTACGGAAACCGACTCAGCCGATGGCTTCCAGGCCAGCCGCGGCTGCCCGGGCGCCACCCGCTTGGGCGAACGATTCCTGAATACGTTTCGCAGCCGCCCGATAACTGTCATCGGCGAGCACATTGTCGATGGCCGTGCCGATCTGCGCGGCCCGCGCATGGGCGAACCGCAGCCGCACCCCGGCCCCGGACCGCACGACCTGCTCGGCGATCACCGGCTGGTCGTCGCGGATCGGGGCGACCACGAGCGGCACGGCCCGGTCAAGTGCCTCGCAGACTGTGTTGTGCCCGGCGTGGCAGACGACGAGCGCGGCCCGGTCGAGCACGTCGGTCTGCGGCACCTCGCGGCGCACGATGACGTGGTCGGGCACGTCCCGCAGGGTTCCGCCCGGGTCGACCACGACGGCTTGCAGGTCGGGCCGCTCGCCCAGCGCGTCGACGCACCCGGACAGGAAGCGCGCGCCTGAGTCGCCGTTGAGCGTGCCGACGCTGACGAACACCAGCGGCCGGTCGTCGAGCCGGTCCCAGGGAAACTCGACGTGCGGCGCGGTCCGGCGAGCGGGCCCGACGAACCGGATCGGCGCCGGGACAGCCGACTCCCCCGCCAGCGCGGGCGTGGTGAAGGCCAGGACCAGGTGCGGCGAGAACCGCAGGTCGTGCTCGGCCATCGGGTCGCCGAAGCGCAGCCGCAGCTCGGTCAGCAGGCCGCTGACCCACCGGCCGACCGCGGGCATCGCGGCCAACGGGTCGGTGATCTCCGAGGACGTAGTCGCCGACGTCGCCCACGGCAGTCCGGTCCGGTGCGCGGCGAGCGCGCCCGCCAGCGCCTGCTGGTCGACCACGAGCGCGCTGGGCTCCCACTCCTCGATCGCCTGGAGCACCCCGGGCAGCATCGCCTGAGCAAGCGGGATCAGAGTGCGTTCCCAGAGGAACCGCCACGCGGCGAACCCGAGCACGTCGGCGGGCCGGTCGGGCACCGGGCTCCACACCGGGAACACCTTGGCGCAGGCGGGCAACAGCCGCGCCAGGAACACCGGGTCGCCCGCCCACGCCACCTGATGCCCACGCCCCGCCAACTCGGCCGCGACCGCGCTCAGCGGGTTGACGTGCCCGGTGAATGGCGGAACCACGAGCAGAAACCGCCCCCGCCCAGACGCATCGCCCGCGTGCTCGCGCATCAGGTCAGCACTCGCCCTGCGTAACTCGGCCGTACTGCCGAAGGCCGTGCGGCATCCTCAATCTCCTCAATCCAGGCCAGCAGCAGCTCGCGGACCGTGCGGTGGCGTTCGACCAGGACCGAGTGGTTCTGGCCTTCGATCACCTCGGTGCGGCAGTCCGGCAGCGCCGACGCGACGGCGGTCAGGTCGTCGGCCTGGAAGCCCTCACTGCCCACAATGGACAGCACGGGGCAGCGGATGCCGCGCATCGCGGCCGCGTCGAGCAGCGGGCCCTGCGGGACCTCCTCGACGATCGTGGTGGCCGCGATCATCGCGCCCGCGATCTTCGACAGGCGGGCGTGGTGGCTGCCGAAGGTCAGCTCCAGCCAGTCAAGCACCTGCTGGTCCTGCATCCAGTCCACGACGTTGCTCAAGGTGCTGCCCATCTTGCGGGCCCACTCGTCGGTGGCGGGCTCGGCCTCGATGGCCACGATGCTGAGCACCCGCTCCGGGTAGCGCTCGGCGAAGCTGAACGCGATCGTCCCGCCGAAGCTGTTGCCCACCAGGTGCACCGGGCCCTCCACGCCGGTCCCGTCGAGCACTGCCCGCAGGTCCTCGACGAAGTCGGCGAGCCGGTAGCCGCTCATCGGCCGGTCGGTGCGCCCGTGGGCGCGCAGGTCGTAGGTCACCACGTCGATGCCCGCCTGCGACACCGGCGCGGCCAGGGTGAGGTAGAAGCTGGCCAGGCTGTCGTAGCCGAGCCCGTGCACGCACACCACCGTCGGTGGCTTGTCCGCGGTGGCGTTCCGCGCGGGCATCCGCTGGTAGTGGGTGCGGATGCCGTTGGCCTCGATCATGCCCACAGGTCAGCTCCCGGTCCGCGGCGGGCCGCTCAGCGCCGCGTGCACGAAGTCCACCAGCGTCCCGACCCGCAGGCCGATCACGTCGTCGATGTCGAGGTCGGCCAGGAACGCGGCGAGGTTGACCTGCTCGCCGTACTGGTCGGTCATCATCGACCCGACCGTCACCAGGTCGATGCTCTCCAGACCGAGGTCCTCGTGGAACGTGGTGGCCGTGGTGATCTCGACATCGTCGAGCCCGTACTGGTCGAGCACCCGGACCAGCATGGACCGGATGTCGTCGAGCACGGCATCCACGGTGGGACCGGTGGTGGTCGTCATGGCGTTTCCTCCTTGTGCGGTGCGGTCCACGCGACGACGTAGTGCCGTGCGGGCAGACCGGCGGGGTTGGCCACCAACTCGGTGCGCACACCCGGGGACACGGTGAGATCCAGCCCGCCGCCGCCGGTCGCTTCCGCGGCGGCGGGCTGGTGTTCGGGGGTGTGCCAGAAGCGGGCCAGGCGGGCGCGGGCCGCGACGACGTCGGCGTCGTCCATGGCCGCGACGGCGATGCGGCCGCCGACCACGGCCACGCCGAGTTCGTGGCTGCTGTCGACGCAGACCCGCAGCGGCGGGATGACCAAGCCCGCGACGCCGGTCACCGAGCCGTCGTGGTGGACGCGCACCTCGGCCGGGAACAGGGGGCCGTAGCCCGCGTCCCAGAGGTGTCCACGCACGGCGTCCTTGGCCACGACCCGGCGCAGCAGCCAGCGCCGCCGGTCGGTCGGCAGGCACGCCTCGTACTCGGCGCGTTCGGCTGAGCCCAGGTACTTGCGCAGGTAAAACTCGCGGGAGGCCAGGCCGGGCCAGCGTTCGGCCGCGGTCCACCACCCGCCGTCCGTGCGCTGGGACAGCGTGCTGGTCTCGGGGAACCGGTGCACCGCGGCGATCGCGGCGTCGCTGTCGAACCGGGTGTCGGCCCAACCGTCGATGGCCACGACGACCACGCCGCCCGACCGGACCTGAGCCTCAGCGCGGACCATCGTGTCGTCGATGTCGGTGATCCGGACCGCGCACTCCACTGTGGAACCAGGGCCGGGTGGTGCCGCGTGGAAGCGGATCCGGTCGATCGAGACGGGGAAGGCGATCCACCGGTCGGGGTGGTTGCTGATCAGCCAGTGGCCGAGGGACTGGCCGACGTTGTCGAGCAGCGCGCCGGGCGCGGTAGGCACGGTGATCTCGGCGCGCACGGTGTGGGCGGACACCGCGACCGTGCGGGTGACGCCTTGGTAGGTCGGGCCGTGGAACATCCAGCGCTGCGCGTAGAGGTCGCGTGCGCTCAGGTCGGGTTCCCGCTCGTCGGGCTGGGCGGGCCACGCCGGGGGCGCCTGCGGGTGGCGGGCACCGAACACGACGGTCCCGCTCGCGTAGTCGCCGAGTTCCACGGTCACGCGGTCCGCGTCGAGCGGGCGGACCCGCACGGGCACGTCGACAGCGGGGGCGGCGTCGAGCCAGCGGCGCAGCCGCACGTCGTCCACGCCGAGCACGGCCCGGCCCGGCGCGGCGGCCTGGGCGGCGTCGATCAGGTGCTGCACGACGGTCGTGGCGGGCACGACGGGTCTGCGGTCGTCCTCGTCCGGCCAATCGGCTCGCTGCCAGGCGAAGCAGTGGTCGACCAGATACGGCATGTCCGCTGTGGACACTCGAAGCGTGCGGTCGACCGCGGCGGGCGGCGGCTCGGCGGCGGCGAGCACGGCCTCGACCGCGGCGGTGGTGTCCTCGATCAGGGCGGCCAGTTCCAGCACGGCCGGGAACCGGTCGGCCCACTCGGCCAGCCTCGACACCGGTGGCGCGGCGGGCGCGAGCGCGGCGAAGTCCGGATCGCCGCCCTCGACCCACAGCGCGGTGGCCACGCGGCGAAGCTGGTCGACACCGGAGCGCTGGGCGGTGTTGGCGACCACGGTCAGGTGGTCGGCGTCGCGCAGGGTGTCGTCGATCAGTGAGCCGAGTTGGCCGGGCCCGGCTTGGACGAACACCCGGATCCCGTCGGCGTAGAGGGCCTGGACGGTCGACCGGAACCGGACGGGTTCGATCAGGTGGCGCACGCACAGAGCGCGCGCTGCGGCCGGGTCGGCTGGGAAGGGCGCGGCGGTGGTCGCCGACCACACCGGGATGGCCGCCGCGTGCATCCGCAGACTGGGCACCCCTTGCTCGAACTCGCCAAGGTACGGCGCGAGCATCGGGGTGTGGAAGCCGGAGCGGAACGGCAGGACCTGGCAGATCACCGCGGCCCGGCGCATCCGGGCGACCAGGTCCTCGATCTGCTCCCCCGGCCCGCACACCACGGTCTGGTTGGTCGAGTTCTCGTGCGAGACGACAAGGTCCGGGTGGTCGGCGATGGCTTCGGCGACCCGCTCGACGGTCGTCCCGAGGACCGCGAACTCGACGCCGGGGACGCGCAGCGCGTCGAGGTCGGTGCGGGCGAGCATGGCGTCGAAGTCGGCGCCGGTCACCACCCCGCCCGCGATCATCGCGGTCCACTCGCCGACGCTGTGCCCGGCCAGCGCGGCAGGGGTGATCCGCAGGCGGCGCAGGGCGGTGTCCAGGAGCCTGCCGACGGCGAGGACGGCCATGCCGTGCCTGCCGACAGTGTGCGTCGCGAGGTCGGGCACCGGCTGCCCGAGCAGGTCGGCGATGTCGTCCACGCGTGGGGCGAAGTCCGCCTCTAGGCCGGGGAAGACGAACGCGGTCCGGCCGGTGCGCAGCAGCGGGTCGGGGCTGAACCAGACGTCGTCGCGGCCACGCAGCGCCCGGCCGCGGGCGACGACCTTGCGGGCCAGCGCGAGCCTGCGCGGCGTCGGGTCCACGATGCCGAGGCGGGCACCGTCGGCCACACCGGTCGGCAGCGCCAGCACTTCGGCGTCGGGCCGGTCGAGCAGTGCGCTGAGTCCTGCCGGGTTCGCCGCCGAGAGCGTCAGCACCCGTTCCGGTTCGACCACCACGGGCCGGATGTCGAGATCGGTCATCGCCCTCACCACTCCGACGCCGTGTAGACCACGGCGTGCCGGGCCGGGTCGCCCCAGGCGAGTTCGCGCAGCAGACAGGCCACGCCGTCGGCCGGGTCGAGCAGGGCGACGCCACGCTGGGCGTAGGCGCGGCCCAGCTCGACGCTGACCATGCCCGCGTGTGGTCCGACCGGCGCCCACGGTCCCCAGTGGACAGTCAACGCGCGCAGGCCGGTGCTGAGCGACCACGCTGCGCCCAAGTGCTCCATCGCGTCGTTCGCGGCGGCGTAGTCGGCCTGTCCCCGGCTGCCCATGGCCGCGGCGATGCTGCCGAAGAACAGGACGAACCGGGGTTCGATGGCCAGCTCGGTGAGCACGCCCAGCAGGGCGGCGGCGCCGTCGACCTTGGTCCGGTAGACGCGGTCGAACGAGGCGGGGTCCTTGTCGGCGACCAGGCGGTCCTCGATGATCCCGGCGGCGTAGACGACGCCGTCGAGCCGCCCGTGTTCGGCGTGCACCTGCTTGACGAGTTGGCGCACCGCGGCCCCGTCGCGCACGTCGACCTGGTGGTACTGCGCGGAACCGCCTACTTCGCGGATCTCCCGCAGGGTCGCGGCCACTTCGCGCTGGGCGATGATCTCCCGTGCGTCCCGCTCGACCGCGGCGATGTCCCGGCCGCCGAGCCCGCCCAGCGCGGCCCGGACCCCGGCCAGGTCGGCCGCCGCGGCGACCGCCGTGTGTTCGGGTGCCGCGGCGGGCGCGGTGCGGCCCGCCAGTTCGATCCGGCAGCCCGCGGCCCGCGCCAGTCCGATCGCGGCCTGCGCGGTGATCCCCCGCGCGCCGCCGATGAGCAGCACCACGGAGTCACCGTCGAGCCCGATCGCCGCCGCCTCGGCCGCGCCGACACCACCGGGGCCCGCGCCCGCCGTGGCGAGTGCGCCGAGCCGTTCGGGAACCATGCGGGTGACCTGCCTGCCCGCGGCGGACCGGACGACCACCGGCTCGTCGGCCTTGGTCAGCAGTTCGCCTACGACGGTCTCCGCGATCTCGACCGGGGGCCGCGTGCCGTCGACCTCGACCACGCGGGCCAGCAGATCCGGGTACTCGCGGGCCAGCGACCGGAACAGGCCGCGCGTGCCCGCCGACGGACCGACCGCGAGCAGCCACCGGGGCCTGCGGGCGAGCGCGGACTTCAGCAGCGGGAACGCACCGGGCAGCAGCGGCTCGTCGGCGGCGAGCGCGTGCAGTGAGATGAGCCCGTCGAGCTTGTCGATCTCCGCGTCGAGCTCTGGCCTGCCCTGGCAGGTCAGCGCCAGCGCGCCGCGTGCGGAGAGCTGGTCGGCGAGTTCGTCGGCGAGTGCCGGGTCGCCGCCCGCGATGAGGATGTGGGTGCCGACGAACGCGGTGATCTCCTCGGTCGGGCTGGCGTCGGAGTCCACGAGGTCCAGGACGAACCGCTGAGCCGGGGCGCCCGCGATCACCGGCTCGACCACAGTGGGCGGCGTGCCGCCGAGAGCTTCGGCCATGGCGGCGGCGGTGCGGGCCTTGACCAGCGCGTCCACCGAGCCGGACCCGAATTTCGCGGCGACCTCGCCTGCGATCTCGGTCCGCTTGATCGAGTCGACGCTGAGGTCGGCTTCGAGGTCCAGGGTCGGGTCGATCATGTCCACGGGATAGCCGGTGCGTGCGGCGATCACTTCGATCACCACGGTCAGCGGCTCCCGAGCGGCCGGTTTGGGCTTACCGCCGAGCGCTTCGGCCATCGCGGCGGCTGTCCGGGCCTTGACCAGCGCGTCCACCGAGCCGGACCCGAATTTCGCGGCGACCTCGCCCGCGATCTCGGTCCGCTTGATCGAGTCCACGCTCAGATCAGCCTCAAGGTCCAGGGTCGGGTCGATCATGTCCACCGGATAGCCGGTGCGCGCGGCGATCACGTCGATGACGGTCGAGAGCGCGTCCGACGGGGTGGACTCGACCACGGTCGGCGCGGTGGGCGGCGGAAGGACGGACGCGGGGGCGTCAGGAATAGGTGCGGCGCCCAGGTAGCCGAGGACGACGTCGCGCTGGGCGGCGATCATGTCCCGGCTGGTGCGCAGGAAGTCGGTGATCACCTCGTCGCGGCTGGTCGCGATCGTTCCTATGGTGACCTTCCGCGCCGGGGCGCGGCCGACGAACGCGCCGTCCACCGTCCGCACGAACGCGCCGTCGACTGTCCACCCTGGACGCTTCGGCGGGGTCAGCGCGCCGACATCGCGGGCGTCGCGGCCCGCGAACAGCCAGCCGGTCCGCACGTCGACACCGGACACGGCGAGCCGCGCCACCGCGTCGAGCAGGCCCGCCAGACCGTCGCCGTCGCAGGGGATCGCGGTGTGCGGGCGGTCGCCGAGGATCTTGCCGACCAACCCGCTGAGCACGCGACCTGGTCCCGCTTCCAGGAACACACGCGCACCGTCGGCGTACATCGCCTCGACCTGCTCGGCGAACCGCACGGGTGCGCCGATCTGCGCGGCCAGCTCCGCGCGCACGTCGCCGCCGTAGACCGAGGCGGTGCGGTTGGACCACACCGGCTGGTCCGGCTCGACGATCCGTGCGTCGGCCAGCGCCTCGGCGAACCGCTCGCCCGCGCCCGCCACCACTGGGCTGTGGAACGCGCATGCCACGGGGATGCGCTGGGCGGACAGTCCCGCGTCGCGCAGCGCGGCCAGCGCCTGGTCGACCGCGGGGGTCGGCCCGGAGATCACGACCTGCTGGGGCGCGTTGTCGTTGGCCACGACGACGGTCCCGGTCAGGCCCGCCGCGTCGAGCACGGCGGTGGTCGCCGCGCGACCGGCCGACACCGCGGCCATCGTGCCCGGGTCGTCGCCCGCGGCACCGAGGATCGCGTCGGCGCGGGCCGTGCTCAGCCGCAGCAGCGTCTGAGCGTCCATGGCACCCGCCGCGGTGAGCGCGACGAGTTCGCCGTAGCTGTGGCCCGCGAGCAGGTCCGCCGACACACCCAGCCTGCCGAGCAGGTGGTGCACGGCCAGCCCGGCCAAGCCGAGCGCGGGCTGGGCGGCCCGGGTGTCCCGCAGCCGGTCGGCCTGCGCGGTGTCGGCCCCGAACGCGGACGGCGGGAAGATCACGTCGGTGTCCGCACCGACCGACCGCGCGAGCCTGCCCAGGTCAGGGAAGGCCACGAACAGCTCCGCGAGCATCCCCGGCCGCTGGCTGCCCTGACCGGGGAACAGGACAGCGAGCTTCCCCTGCGCCCGCTCACCCGCCACGTGGAGCCCGACCGCGTTGCCGCCGTCGACGGCGGCGCGCAGCTGGGTGGCCAGCTCGGCGAGGTTGTGGGCCACCACGGCGATCCGGATCGGCGCGGCGTCCCGGTCGGCCCGCTCGGCGGCGGTTCTGGCCAGGTCGCGCAGCGTCCACGGCGAGCCGTGCGCGGCATTGGTCGTGGCCAGCGTGAGCATCCGCTCGGCCTGGCGACGCGCCGCGGCGCGGTCGGCGCCCCGGAAGGTCAGCAGTTCGGCGGGCCACTCGTCCCTGCCGTGCCGGACCAGGTCGGCCTGCGGGTGCCCGCGGAGTACGACGTGGAAGTTCGTCCCGCCGAAGCCGAACGCGCTGACCCCGGCGATCCGCCGCAGCGGCGGCTCGGTCCATGGCACCGCCGTCGCGTGGAAGACGAACGGGCTGGTCTCGGGGTCCCACGCCGGGTTCGGCCTGGTGACGTGCAGCGTCGGCGGCTTCACTCCAGTGTGGACGGCCAGCGCGGCCTTGATCAGCCCGGCCAGGCCGGCCGCGCACTTGGTGTGCCCGATCTGCGACTTCACCGAACCCAGCGCGCAGCTCCCGACCGTGGCACCGGCCTCGGTGAACACCGTGTCGAGGGTCTTCAGCTCAGTCCGGTCACCGACGACCGTCCCGGTCCCGTGCGCCTCGACGAGCCCGATGTCCTTGGGCGAGACCCGGGCCGCCCGGTGCGCGCGTTCGATCGCCCGGCGCTGGCCCTCGGGCCGCGGCGCGGTCAAGCCGAGCGCCTTGCCGTCGCTGCCCGCGCCGACGCCGCGGATCACCGCGTACACCCGGTCGCCGTCGCGTTCGGCGTCGGCCAGCCGCTTGAGCACTACACACGCAACGCCCTCACCGAGGGCGATGCCGTCGGCCGACGCGTCGAACGTGCGGCAGCGGCCGGTGGCCGACAGCGCGCCGACCGAGCTGAACAGCAGATAGTCGTCGACCGCGTTGTGCAGGTCGGCCCCGCCGCACAGCACGACGTCGCTGGTGCCCGCGACCAGTTCCTTGCAGGCGATGTCGACCGCGGCCAGCGACGACGCGCAGGCCGCGTCCACGGTGTAGTTGGCGCCGCCGAGGTCGAGCCGGTTGGCGATGCGGCCCGCGATGACGTTGGCGAGCCTGCCGGGGAAGGTGTCCTCGGTCAGGACGGGAAGCTGCGCGGCCAGGTTCTCCGGCAGGCCGCCGACGTACTCGGGCAGCGCCATCCGCAGCGTCGTCGCGGTCGCCAGGTCGCTGCCCGCCTCGGCGCCGAACACCACGCTCGTGCGGTCGCGACGCGGGTCGCCGTCGGGATAGCCCGCGTCGGTCAGCGCGCGGCGCGCGGCCTCCAGCGCGAGCAGCTGCACCGGTTCGATCGCCGAGAGCGTCGCGGGCGGGATGCCGTAGCCCAGCGGGTCGAACGGGATCTCCGGGAGAAAACCGCCCCATTTGGACGGGGTGCGGCCGGGGCCGCCGTCGGGGCTGAAGTAGGTGTCGACGTCCCAGCGGCCCGCGGGGACCTCGGTCACCGCGTCGGCGCCGGACACCACGGTCGACCAGAACGCGGCCAGCCCGTCGGCGCCGGGGAACATCGCCGACATGCCGACAACCGCCACGTCGAGCGGCGCGGCCAGCGGCTCGTCGTCCACTTCGGACCGAAGCTCGGCCGACCGAACCGACCGCAGGGCGGCGGCGCCACGAGTCACCTCGTGGTGCAGGGCCGCGACCGTGGTCGGCTCCGACCGCAGCAAGGCGACCTCTCCGGCCATGAACAGGCCCTGTTCGAGTTGTTCCCCCTCGCACACCGACAGCAGCTGGTCGCCCTCGCGGCGGACACCCTTGCTGGCGATGCGCAGCCGCCCGGTGTTGAGCAGCTCCAGTCGCTCCCAGACCTCCCGCTCTGGGACGCCCTGGGCCAGCAGCTCGGCCCCGACCGCGTGGAACGTGCCGGTGAACGGGCTGCTGACGCACCGGGTCGCGTGGCCGGGCGCGGTCTGGAGCAGTTCCGTGCGGGTCGCGGCGATCACCTGGCGCTGGAACGTCGTCCGGACCGCGCCGCAGCTCACGGCCTCCGCGGTGAACAGGTAGCCGGTGCCCATCAGGACGCCGACCCCCGCGCCGCGACGGGCAAGCCGGTCGGCCACTCCCGCGACAGCCGCCGCCGACCGCGCGTCGTGGACACCACCCGCGAACAGCAGTTGCAGCTCGTCGGCGGGCAGGCCCGCGTCGACGGCGTCGACCAGCACGCCGACCTGCGCGGACCACAGGGCGAAGCTGGTCAGCGGGCCGACGTGGCCGCCGCACTCGCTGCCCTCGAAGACGAACCGGCGGGCACCCGCGGCGAGGAACTGGCTCAGCAGTCCGGGCGACGGCACGTGCAGGAACGTCGCGATCCCGACGTCCTCCAGCGCCCGGGCCTGGTCCGGGCGACCGCCCGCGATCAGCGCGGTCGCCGGGCGGATCTCCTTGATCACGTCGAGCTGGGCCGCCCGCAGGTCCGCCGGGGCGAACCCGAGTACGCCGACACCCCACGGCCGGTCGCCGAGCGCGGCCTTGGTCTCGGTCAGCATGGCCCGCGTCTGTTCCTCAGTGGACAGTGCGAGGGCGAGGAACGGCAGCGCCCCATGCCGGGCGACGACCTCGGCGAACGCGGGCTGGTCGCTGACCCTCGTCATCGGGCCCTGGGCGATCGGCAGCGCCGTACCCAGTCCCCTCGCGAGCGTGGCCCCCTCACCCAGCACCGGCGCACCCGGTGCCAGCGCGGACTCCACGGCACCAAGCACCGCCCGGACCGCGCGGGCCACCGAACCGTGGCGTTCCACGAAGGTCTGCGCGAGGAATCCGTCCTGCCCGACGAGCGGGTGACCGTCGACCAGAGTCGGCGGCGCGCTCGGCGCCAGCGCGGCCCGCGTCGCGGCGGGCAGGTCCGCCTCCGGCAGCAACGCGAGCTGGGTGTCAAGCACGACGCCCGCGGCACCGGCCAGGACGGCGCCCGCCGCGGTGTCCGGCCCGATCCCGCCGCACACCCACACCGGCACGGTGACCAGCGGATCGGCGAGGACCTGCTGCAGCAGCACGAACGCGCCGAGGTCACTCGCCCGGCCCGCCGCCTCCCGGCCGCGCACGACCAGGCCGTCGGCGCCAAGGTCGACGGCGACCTGCGCCTCGATCGCGGATGCCACCTCGACCAGCACGAAGCACTCGCCGGGGATGTCGGTGAGCTGCCAGGCCGACCGCCAGCCGAGCACGATCACCGCGAGCTGGTCGGCGCGGTCCCCCACCGCGTCGAACACGTCGTCGACGTCGAGCGTGCACCCCTGCGGCACGCGCACGCCGAACCGCCCCGACGAGACCTCGGCGAGCGCGTCGCGGGTCGCCCGGTCACCCTGCCCGAGGTCGAGCACCCCGAGTCCGCCCGCGCCGGTGACCGCCGCGCACAGGCGCGCGTCGGCGGTTCCCCACAGGGTGACCCCGATGACCGTCCCGGGTCGTTCGATGCTCGCTGACATGGTGTCTCCGCTGGTCGGCCGCGTCATGTGCGGACCCGCGGCCGGGCGGCGTCCTGCTGCGCGGTGACCCACGCCTGCGGATCGGCTGCCTTGCGCTCGTAGAGGTCCGCGACTTCCGGATGCGGCAGGATGAGGAACCGGTCTTCGGCGATGCCCAGCACAGCGGCCTCGGCGATGTCCTCCGGTTCGAGGATCGGCGCGAAGCCCGCGACGGCGCGCGCCGCCGCGTGGCCCGCGTCAAGGCCGGTCATGAGCAACTCGGTGCGCACCCCCAGCGGGCACAGGGCACTCACGTGCACACCCACCGGCCCGTAGGTGAAGGCGAGCCACTCCGCCAGGCCGACCGCGGCGTACTTCGTGACCGTGTACGGCGCGTCGCCGGGCAGCCCGAGCAGGCCCGCGGCCGACGCGGTGATCATGAAGTGCCCCGAGCGGTTGCGGGCCATGCCCGGCAGCACGGCCTGGGCAAGGTGGACGTGGGCGCGCACGTTGACCGACCACGCCTTGGCCCACTCCCGCTCCCCCGCGTGGATGCCCATGCCGGTGGCCACGCCCGCGTTGGAGCAGACGATGTCAACGCCGTCGTGCTCCCGGGTGGCCAACTCGACCAGCCCGCACGCCTCGGCTTTGTCACCCACGTCGACCCGCACGCCGATCGCGGGGACGTCGAGGTCACGCACCTGGGCGGCCACCCGCTGGGCGCCGAGTTCGTCGAGATCGGCGACCACCACACCGCGGGGCCGTTCCGCGGCCAGCCGCAGCGCCAGCGCCGCCCCGATTCCGCGACCGGCACCGGTGATGACCAGGGATTTGCCGTAGATTTCCACGCGACTCCTCACCTGCGGTGCTTACCGGACTTTGGCGCCGAGGCTATGAATGTTTCATCGCCGCCGTCGGTGCGAAGTTAGAATGCACGTGACACACGCGTCAACTCCGCATGTGGAATTCGTACATCCCACACCAAGGCGCCGCGGAGTCTTGTGCGTTCGTGAGCATCCCGCCCTGGTCAGGCCGGGAGTTGTCCGCCATACGCCAACGGCGACCCGGGAAAATATTGGCTTCTGACAACGGAAACGCCTATTTCACACGCTACCCGGGGAAACCTTGCGCGCCCCATTGGCGTAAAGCTAGTTTCCTTAATGGTAGTAGGGCTGTAACAGCACCAACTCCACCGGCGGGCCAATCGTCGCCAGTCTGTTTCGCCAGGCTGAGCGGGGCCGCGCGCGGTATTCGTATCACCGTTGATACCACGAAAGGATGATTTGTGAATCATCGCAGAATTTCTAGGAAGGTGACCGGTGGCCTCGCCGCCGTCACCACTGCTGGGTTGGTAGGTGCGGGCCTACTCATCGGTGCTGGGACGAGTTCCGCGGCGGCCGCGCTCGACCTGACGTACGGCTGCACCTTCCCGCTGATCGACGTGCAGCCCGCCGAGGTGCACATCGACGCGGACATCCCGGACACCATCACCGCGGGCGTGCCGACCGGACAGTTCAACATCGTGGCCCTCACCAAGCTCAACGAGGACACCACGACCGGCCTCAAGCTGGTCAAGGTGGCCACCATCGAGGGCACGGCCGTCGCCCACGCGCACATCACCGCGCCGGGCTTCGACACCGACCTCGACGTGCCGGTGATCGTGGAGAAGACCGCGATCCCCGCCTCCGGCGGCTTCACCGTCAAGGCGACCGGCAAGACCCCGTCGCTGAAGTTCCCCACCCCGGGGCACATCAAGATCACCGTCGGCGCGCTCGACCTCAACATCACCGCCAAGAAGGCGGACGGCACCCTGGCCAGCATCCCGCCGTCGAACCCGTTCGACGCGCCGTGCGCCCTGGAGCCGCCCACGCAGAACAACATCCTCAAGGAGGGTGAGATCCTCCCCGGCGGCGGCAGCACGACCAGCCCGCCGCCGCCCACCAGCAGCAGCACCACGCCGCCTCCGCCCACGAGCAGCAGCACGACTCCGCCGCCGCCCACCAGCACCACCCCCAAGCCCCCGCCGGGCACGGTGAAGTACGGCTACAACCTCAAGGGCAAGTCGAACCTGAAGAACATGACCGGCGACGTTCCGCTATCCGGCACGATCGACGCGACGCTGACCCTGTCGACCCAGCAGTTCGTGGCCGACCTCAAGCTCAACCCGACGAGCGCGAACCTGACGATCCTGGGCTTCCTGCCCGTGGTCTCCAAGATCGCGTTCGAGAACGTCGGCCAGACCACCGGCTCCATCGACAGCGCGGGCACGCTGAAGTCGAACTCGAAGCTGACCATCGCGCTGCCACAGGTCAGCCTGTTCGGCTTCCCGATCAGCCAGACCGCCGACTGCAAGACCGTGTCGCCGTCGGACATCGCCCTGTCCTCGGCGCCTGATTTCGACGTCATCGCCGGTGGCAAGCTGACCGGCTCGTACGCGATCTCGGCCCTCAAGGGCTGTGGCGCGTTCAACGACTACATCTCGATGTTCGCCGCCGCCGCGGGGAACACGATCAACATGGACCTGACGTCCAAGTAGTCGACCGACCGGAAGAGCCCCGTCGCACCCGCGGCGGGGCTCTTTTGTCGCTACGAAGCCAAACGGGCGGCCAAGAAGTCCTCCCAGGTC
This sequence comes from Actinokineospora sp., assembly GCA_035540215.1. Classification (GTDB taxonomy): domain Bacteria; phylum Actinomycetota; class Actinomycetes; order Mycobacteriales; family Pseudonocardiaceae; genus Actinokineospora. Next base: position 17,264 of record DATLIA010000352.1, read on the forward strand.
CGCGCGCCGACGGCGCCGTCGAGCGACAGGTTTTCCCCCGCGCGGTAGGAGCGGCCCGCCTTGCCCGGGATCCGGACGGGCAGCCGCAGGCGGCGCTTCCCGCGCGCGCCAAGGTATCCGTCGATCAGCTCACCGAGCGCGTACACCGTCGGCCCGGCCAGGTCGGGCACCAGGCCCGCGGGTTCGCCGAGCGCCAACTCGACCAGCCGGGCCGCGACGTCGGCCGCGTCGACCGGCTGCAGCCGCAACCCGCCGGGAACCGGGACGACCGGCAGCTTCGCCATCTTCTCGACCATCGTCAGGGTCAGGCTGTGGAACTGCGCGGCCCGCAACGTTGTCCACGGCACACCCGACTCGGCGACCGCCCGCTCGGCGTCCAGTTTGGACTTGAGCCAGGCCAGTGGGACCCGATCTGCGCCGATGACCGAGATGTAGACGAGGTGGCGCACACCTGCCTTCGCCGCCGCGCGCGCCAGGTTCCGGGTGGCCACGTCGTCACCCTTGGGGCCGCCCGCGAGGTGCAGGACGATCTCGGCCCCCGCCACCGCGGCGTCGACACCCTCGTCCTTGACCAGATCCCCGGTGACGAGCTCGATGCCGCCCGCGGGTGCACGGTCGTGCCTGCTGAGCACCCGCACGTCGAGGCCTTGGGCGAGCAGGAGCGGTGTGACCAGGCTGCCGAGCGTTCCCGTGCCGCCGGTGACCAGGATGGATGTCATGGCTTTCTCCTCCGCTGAACTTCGTGGGTCAACGGTCTGACACCCCGCGCGCCACGAATGTGACCGGCCGCGGCGTGGCCTGCGTCACCGGTGCACGCCGAAGAGGCCCCGTCGGAAAATCGACGGAGCCTCTTCGCTGTGTGGCTGATCAGCAGTTGGAGACGGCGGGGGTGCCCGCCACACGGTCCTTGAGGAAAGTCATCGCGTCGGCATTGCCCTGGTAGATCCCAGTGATGTGGTCGACCGGGTAGGTCTTCCAGAACAGGTTCACCCCGGCCCGGCAGTACGCCTTGTGCAGCGTGTCGGCCTGCCCCGGCGCCACGATGTCATCGGCGCTGCCGTGGTACTGCAGCACCGGCACCTTCACCGGCATCCCGCCGAGCTTGTTCTGCGCGACGGCGGCCAGCAGCGGATCCTGAACCGGGGTGTCCACAGTGAAGTCCGACAGGCTCTTGCCCTTGTACTTCACCAGCAGTTCCAACGTGCACGACGAGGTCTGCAGGTCGGCGACCGCCGCGCGGCCCGCGTCGTTCAGATAGGACGCCAGCTTGATCTCCGGGTAGGCGTTGTCCAATCCGATCAACGCGTAGAGCAGGAACCCGAACCCGCGGCTGCCGTCCAGCCCCAGCGTCACCAGGACCAAGTCGCCCGGCACACCGCCCGCGACAACGCCCGCGAGGTTGACGTCCGCGCCGTACGTGGGCTGCAGCTGCGCGCCCCACAGCGCGGCGCCGCCGCCCTGGGAGTAGCCGCGGAAGAACACCTTCGACGTCGTGGACAGCTTCGACAGCTTCTGCCCGGCCCGCACGACGTCGATCACCGCGTGGCCCTCTGACCGGCCGGTGATGTAGGTCGTCTTCGGGTTCGGGTGATAGCCCGCGTAGTCGGTGACCGCGACCGCGTAACCGGCCTTGAGCATGTCCGCGACCGCCGGACGCTCGTAGAGCGCGCCGATCGAGATCATGTTCGACGGCGTGCACCGGAACGCGCCGCCGTGGGTGCCGACCGCGAAGCTGACGATGGGCGCGGCCGACGGGTTGACGTTCTTAGGCACCAGGACGGTGCCCGTGACGGCGTTCGGCCGGTCGTGCTCATCGGTCGACAGGTACATGACCTGCCAGGAGTTGACCGTGTCGCTGAACTGGCCGGACTTCGAGACCCGCCACCGGATGACGTCACCCGGCGCGCCCGCGGGCAGCGGGGACGGCGGGACGTAGAACGAGTCGTCCGCCGGTCCGGGGTCGACGGCCGCGACCACCGACTGGGCCTGGGCCGCCGGGGTGACCGCCGCTATCAGGGTGACGGCAAGTGCGGCGAGCGCCGCTTTGCCCTTGGTACGGGAGAAGAGGGTGCGCACCGTGCGACCTCCGAGTCTGAGGGGCGAGAGGGACGTGGACGGTCAGCCGCGGGCGCGCCTGCGGACGATCAGCAGCACACCGCCGCCGAGGCCGAGCAGGAGGACGCCGATGGTCAGCGGTACGGCCACCGGGTATCCGGTGTCGGCCAGGTCGGAGCCCGGCGGGGTGTAGCCGGCGGGGACCGTCTGGATCGGCGGCACCGTGGTGGTGGTGGTGGTGGTGTCCGGCGGGACCGTGGTGTCCGTTGTGGACGGCGGCGTAGATGTCGCCGTGGGCGTCACAGTGGTGGACTCGGTGGTCGAGGGCGGGGTCGTGGTGCTGGACCCGGTCGTGGACGTGGTCGAAGTGGTTGTCGACGTGGTGGTCGTCGGTTCCGTCGTCGAACTGGTCGTGGTCGGCTGGGTCGTCGTCGTGCTGGAGGTGGTCGATGGCTCGGTGGTGGTCGTCGTGGGGTCCGTCGTGGTCGTCGTGGGATCCGTCGTGGTGGTGGTCGGATCCGTGGTAGTCGGGTCTGTCGTCGTGGTAGTCGGGTCTGTCGTCGTGGTCGGAGCCGTGGTGGTCGTCGGGCCAGTGGTGGTCGTCGTTGTCGGCTCAGTGGTGGTGGTGGTGGTCGTCGCCGTCGGGCCTGTTGTCGTGGTGGTGCTCGTCGTGGTCACCGTGGTGGTGGTCGGGCCGGGCTTGGGGAGGATCTCGCCCTCCTTCAGCACGTTGTTCTGGCCGGGGTCCTGGGTGCACGGCGCGTCGAACGGGTTCGACGGCGGGATGCTCGCCAGGGTGCCGTCCGCCTTGCGCGCGGTGATCTTCAGTTCCAGGTCCAGCACGGTGATCTTGATGTGCCCTGGCGTGGGGAAGGTCAGCGACGGTGTCTTCCCGGTGGCCTTGACGGTGAAGCCGCCGGAGGCCGGGACCGTGGTCTTCTCGACCGTCACCGGCACGTCGAGGTCGGTGTCGAAGCCCGGCGCGGAGATGTGGGCGTGCGAGACCGCGGTTCCTTCGATCGTGGCGACCTTGACCAGCTTGAGGCCAGTCGTGGTGTCCTCGTTGAGCGTGCTCAGCGCCTCGATGTTGAACGCGCCGGTCGGCACACCGGCCTGGATGGTGTCGGGGATGTCGGCGTTGATGTGCACCTTCACCGGCTGCACGTCGATCAGCGGGAACGTGCAGGAGTAGTTCAGGTCGAGTGCCGCGGCCGCGGCGCTCGAGCCCGCGGTCAGCACCATGGCCGTGGCGACCGCGCCCGCCGTGGTCAGCGCCACCATGGCCGCCGCCGTCTTCTTCTTCGTCAGCCTCATCGTGTGTCTCACCCTTGTCAGCGCGCGGTCAGGTTCAGGTCGAGCTTGTTGCCGTCGGCGGCGGCGAAACCGGAGATGTAGTCGTTGAACGCGCCGCAGCCCTTGAGCGGGGCGATCGCGTAGGTGCCGGTCAGCTTGCCGCCGTTGATCACGTCGAAGTCGGCGGCCGACGAGAGGGCTATGTCCGACGGCGTCGTGGTCTTGCAGTCCGGGGTCTGGCTGATCGGGAAGCCGAACAGGCTCACCTGAGGCAGCGCGATCGTCAGCTTCGAGTTCGACCTCAGCGCGCCCGCGCCGTCGATGGACCCGGTGGTCTGGCCGACGTTCTCGAACGCGATCTTGGTGACGACCGGCAGGAATCCCAGGATGGTGAGGTTCGCCGTTGTCGGGTTGAGCTTGAGGTCGGCGACGAACTGCTTGGTCGACAGCGTCAGCGTCGCGTCGATCGTGCCCGTGATCGGCACGTCACCGGCGAGGTTCTTCAGCTTGGAGACGCCCTTGATGTTGTAGGCGTATTTGACCCCGGACGGCGGTGGCGTGGTCGACGGTGGCGCTCCGACGTCGAAGCTGAGCAGTTCGGCGTTCTGGCCGGGGTCGAGCGTGCACGGGGAGATGATGTCGCCGATTCCGGTGAAGCTGCCGTCGGCCTTCTTCGGCACCACGAAAGCGGTGTAGTCCTTCATTGCGACGGACACATGGCCCGCGTCGGGGGCGAACTCCGGCACCGTCCCGGTCACGGCCATGTCGAACGCGGTGCCGTCGGGGATCGCCGTCTTGGCGACCGTGAGCCCCTTGAGCTTGATCGGCAGCGTGCCCGCGCTGGTCACGACGCTCACGGCGGCGTCGGCAGTCCCCTCCAGCGTGGTCGCGCCGACTTCGCGCAGACCGACGGTCGAGGTGGACGGCACGGTGGCCGTGGTCTTGAAGTCGGTGGTCCGCACCGGGTCGCCCGGCGCTGCGGGCAGGGTGAACGTGGCCTGGATCCTGGTACTGAGCACCTGCAGGCCGATCAGCGGGAAAGGGCAGGTGAACGTGAGCGTCTTGTCCACGTGCACCTGCTCGGCCGCGGCGCCGGTGCCCGCCCCGACGAGCAGGCCCGCGCCGACCAGTCCGCCCACGAGCAGCCCGGCCATGGCCTTCGTGGCTGTCATCCGAATCCTCATAGATCCTCTTCCGCCGCTGGCTGAGGTCGCCAGGTTGGTTTGCACTGGGCTGAACCGACGCTCGCTCCGGTGCGGGGCCGCACCGGAGCGAGCGTCGGTCAGGAAACGCGCACCGGGATCACTTCCTGGTGAGAGCGATCTCGAGGGTGTTGCCCGGGCCCGCGGTCAGGGAGTTGATGACCGGGGTGAACAGCCCGCAGTTCGCGAACGGCGGGATGTCGTAGGTGCCGTTGAGCTTTCCGCCCGCGATCGGGTTGAAGCCCGGCGCCGACACCAGGTCGATCGCCGTTGACGACTTGCACTTCGACGAGCCCGCGATCGGCAGGCCGAAGACCCGGATGTCGGTCAGCACGATGCTGACCTTCGCCTTGGCCTTCACCGCGCCGTTCGCCGCGAGCGTGCCCGCCACCTGGGCGTCGGGAACGATCCTGAACGAGGCAGTGGCGGGGAGGAACCCGAACATCGAGAAGTTGACCTTCGTGCCGGGCAGGGCCAGGTCACCGACGAAGGTGCCCGCCGTCAGGTCCACCTTGGCCTCGAACGAGCCGGGGCCGAGCTTCGCAGTGGCGTTCAGCTTCTTGATGAAGGTCTTGCCGTTGACGTCGTAGGACACCTCGATCACGTCGCCGGGCGGCGTGGTCGGCGGCAGCGTCAGCTTCAGGGCGAAGCGCGTCTCGCCGGCCTTCACCGTCGCCGGCGGCGCCGTCGCCCCCGGCGGCAGGCCCGCGAGCGCCACGACCGCGTCGCCCTTGAAGTCGCCGGTGCGCGTCACCTCGCCCTTCAGCTCGACGACAGTCGCGGCCTTCGCGGCGAGCGTCGCGGTGACCGTCGCGCCGCCGTCGAGCTTCACCGCGACCGGCAGCCGCACCGGCAGGCGGCGCACCGTTGTGACCGCCGTCGCCAGCACGCGCTGCTTGTCGGCCGACAGCACCTCGGCCTGGACCGCAATGTCGTAACCGTCGGCGGGCAGCTCGGGCGGCACGAGCGTGACCAGTTCGCCGTCGGACGCCTTCGCCGCGAGCTCGACCGCCTTCTCGGCGCGGATCGTCTTCGCCGCGTCGGGCTGGTTGTTCTGGAGCGGCGGGTTCTGGCTCGTCAGCAGCGTCAGCCGGACGGGCGCCGCCGGGAGGGGCCGCGTCACCTTCACCGGCAGCTTGAGCTTGAACGGCGGCGCGAGCGCGGCCGCGTCGGGGAGCGCGTTCCAGTCGATCGCCACGCCCGCCTTCCCGGCGACCGGCGCCGCCGCGACCTCGGCCGAGAGCCACGGCTGGAAGCGTTCGAGCGGGTGCCCCTTCACCGTCAGCGGGCGGCCGTTCCCGGCCCACGTCGTCACCGTCGCGTCCGCGGCGGCGTCGGTGCGGGTGAGTGTGACGAGCGTGCCGTCGGCGTCGGGTGGTATCGTGGTGCGAGTCGCGGTCCACCCGGCGGGGAGGCCGGTCGGCGTGAGCGTGATCGGGCCGACGAACCCGCGCCGGTCGGCGAACACGGGCAGCACGCCGCGGCCGCCGGCCGGGAGCGACAGTCGCTGCGCCGGCGTGAACAAGCGGAAGTCCTTCACGGCGCCCCCGCCGGGATCGACTGCGAGGCGGTACGCGGCGCGCGGGCCGGCGCGGCCCTGCGTCTCGACCACGCCGACGATCACGCTCGTGACCTTCTCCGGCACGGCGTACTCGATCACCGGGTCGAGCGTGCCGGGGCCGTCCTCGGCGCGGGCGAGCAGCGTTCCCTTGTCGTCGCGGACCACGAGCGCCGCGTCCACCGGGAAGCGGTGCCGCTCGGCGAACACCTCAACCCGTAACTTCGACTTCGGCTCGACCGGCACCTTGTAGCGGTGCTCCGCGAACGGCGCCGCGAACCGCGCCGACACGCCGACCGCGCCGGTCGGCAGCTCGACCGGCGTGTCGCCCGTCGGCTCGGCCGTGCGCTCGGCCCGCGGGCTGATCTCAAGAAGCGGCCGCGGCCCGGACCACGCCCCGCCCGCCGGCCACGCCAGCGGCCCCGTCGCGCGGCCCGCCGGCAACTCGACGCGCACGGGCGGGCCGGCGCCGATCAGTTCGACCGCCTTCGTGTCGGCCCCGGCGACCGGCGGGAAGACGAGGTCGGCGGTCTTCCACTGGCCGATCTTCAGG
>DATLIA010000353.1:0-6486 GCA_035540215.1 Actinokineospora sp.
GCCCACCCCGGCCGGTTCCGCCTTCCCCGCGCAACAACCGCCGCCCCACACCGGAACGTGGCACCAGCCGCAGGCCGCCTACTACTCGGGGTCGCAGCCGCTTCCGGGGCGGCGCACCCGCGTCGGCACCGTGGTGTTCTCTCTCATCGCGGTGGCGCTGGTCGTCACGATGACGGTGCTGCTCGTGCGCTACCTGTCAACGCCCACAGGTACCACCGCCGCGGACGGCGGCCCTGGCAGCAGCACCGACACCCCGCGTTCCACCGGCGCACCCGAGCAGCCGCCGACGAAGCGGGCCTCGGGCGAACAGCCGCCCACCAGTGCGCCGCCGGAACAGACCACCACCGCCAAGGCGGTCCCGGTGCCGGAGGAGCTGATCACCCCGGCGGGAGCGCGCAAGGCGGTGGCGGCGCTGACCGAGGTCATGGGCGGCACCAAGGTCTCCGATCTGGTCCTCTACCAGAAGTTCGCGATCGCGACCGCGCCCACCGCGGCGGTCAAGAACGGCTTCGACGACTTCGAGTACCGCAACGGCGTCGCGAAACGCACGGGCCCGGACGGGGTCGACGCCGACCAGACCGTGCTCGACCTCACCAAGGTCAACTGGGACGCGCTGACGGCGTTGTGGGAGCGGGCGAACAAGGAACTCAACGTCCCCAAGCCCACCATGCGCTACGTCATCCTCGACACCGACCTCATCGACGGCACCCCGTCGATGCGCCTCTACCTCACCGACGATTACGGCGCCGCCTACCTCGCGGCCACCCTCGACGGCAAGGTCACCAAGGTCTACGCCCGCGAAGGCTGAGCGACCCGCTCGACGAAAGGTGGGCCAGGGCGAGAAGCCCTGGCCCACCTCTCGTTCCCGGTTCAGCGCAGTGCGGTGAAGAAGGCGCGGATATCGGCCGCCACGACCTTCGGCACCTCCAAGGCGGCGAAGTGGCCGCCGCGGTCGAACCGGCTCCAGTGGACGATGGCGCTGTTGTCGCGCTCGGCGAAGACCTTGATCGTCTGGAAGTCGTCGGCGAACACCGCGACGCCGGTCGGGGCGGCGTTGACCGACGTGGCATCGGGGGCCTCGGCGTTCTCGTAGTACGAGCGGGTCATGCCCGCCGCGGCGTTGGTGAACCAGGCCACCGAAACCTCCAGCAGCACCTTCTCCAGCGGGACCAGCGACGTGCCGTTGCCGAAGGAGTTGAACAGCTCGCTGTAGGCCAGCAGGCCCAGGGGTGAGTCGCTGATGCCCGCTGCGACGGTCTGCGGGCGGCTGGCGTTCATCGTGTTGTAGCCGCCGACTTTCTGGAACCACTGCATGTGCTCGAGACCTGCGTAGTCCTGCGGCTCCAGGCGCTCGAACTCTCCCGGGTCGCCTGACGGGAAGGAGAACAGCTGCAGGACGTGCAGGCCGAGGAAGCCCTCCGGTGCGAGGAGTCCAAGTTCGCGGGCGATCACCGCGCCCTGGTCGGAGCCGTGCGCGCCGTAGCTGTCGTAGCCGAGGCGGCGCATCAGGGTGTCGTAAGCGCGAGCGATGCGGGCTGACGTCCAGCCGGACTCGGTGACGGGGGTGGAGAAGCCGAAGCCGGGCGCGTCCGGGATCACCAGGTGGAACGCCTGGTCCGCCGAGCCGCCGTGCGCCACCGGGTCGACGAGCTGGTCGATCATGTCGAGGTAGTCGACGGACGAGCCGGGGTAGGTGTGCAGGAGCAGCAGCGGGGTCGCGTCGGGGTGGAGCGACTCGACGTGGATGAAGTGGATCGGCTGCCCATCGATGTCGGTGAGGAAGTGCGGGTACGCGTTGATCCGCTCCTCAGCCGCGCGCCAGTCGAACTCCTGCCACGCCGCGACGGCCTCGCGCAGGTAGTGGTTCGGGGTGCCGGTCGTCCAGTCGTCGCCGGGCGCGGGCTGGGGAAGGCGGGTGCGGGCGAGGCGGAGGGCCAGGTCGTCCAACTCGGCCTGGGCGATCTCGACGCGGAAGGGGCGGATGCTCGTGTTCGTCATGGCACTAACGCTAAAGTGCATATAGGAACGTATACTTCCTATTTGACGGAGGAGTTGTGGGCGATACCCCGGCTCGGCTGCTCGCCCTGTTGTCCCTGCTCCAGTCCCAGCCCGCGTGGAGCGGCACCGAGCTGGCCGGGCGCCTCGGCGTCACCACCCGGACCGTCCGCACCGACATCGAACGGCTGCGCGGCCTCGACTACCCCGTCCACGCCACCCGGGGCGCCACGGGCGGTTACCGGCTCGGCGCGGGCGGAAAGCTGCCCCCGCTGCTGCTCGACGACGAGGACGCGGTCGCGGTGGCCATCGGGCTGCGTGCGGGCCGCGGCATCGCGGGCATCGAGGAGGCCAGCGCCCGCGCCCTCGCCAAGCTCGAACAGGTCCTGCCCCCGCGACTTCGGCCAGCGGTCGAGGCACTGTCCTCAGCCGTCGAACACGCCCCGGAGAACACCGCGACCGACGCCCCCGACCCGGAGATCGACCCGGACGTGATGCGTGCCGTCGCCACCGCCATCCACAGCGTCGAGCAGTTCCGCTTCGACTACGACGACACCCCGCGTCTGGTCGAGCCCTACCGGCTGCTGTCCTGGCAGCGCCGCTGGTACCTCGTGGCCCGCGACCCCGCCACCAATGAATGGGACGTCTACCGCTTGGACCGCGTCGCCCCACGCATGCGCACCCACCGCCGCTTCGCCCCGACCCCGATAGCGGACGGCGACTACACGGCGTTCGCGATGCGTCGGATCGCGAGCAGCGGCTGGAACGTGCACGCCCGGCTGCGCGTCGACGCCCCCGCCGAGACCGTGCTGGCCAGGATCAACCCGGCCGTCGGCGTCGTCGAGGCGATCGACGCGTCCACGTCCGTGCTGGTGACCGGAGCCGACACCCTGGAGACGGTGGCCGCGTTCGTCGGCATGCTCGGCATGGACTTCACCGTCGAGTCCCCGGCCGAACTGCGACCACTGCTTCGCGTACTGGCTGAGCGCTACGCCCGCGCATAATCACAGCGGTCTTGCCCTATCGGGCCGACCGGCGCTGTTCGGATGTCGCAATCTCCCAACCCGGCCTGGTTACGCTCGGGGAATTGTCCTTCGAGAACGGGGTATACGGTGGCGAGCGCTATCGAAACGGTCAAGTCGGGCGCGCGGTACGGAGATATCAAGTTTCCCGTTCCCGGTTTGCCGATCATTCGCCTGTGGGCGATGAAGGCGCACTATCCGAATGCACCTTACCTCCAGAGCTATTCCGGGAACTTCCAGGTCCCGCAGGGCTTCAAGGCTCCCTTCAAGTTCACCTCGGCCGAGCACGACAGCGCCCTGTGGACGATCGCGGACACAACCGACATCGTGTTCATGCGGAACGAGACATCGGGCACGCCGTCAGAGGGATGGATCTATCTCTCACTTGGGGAATCGATGCCCCGGAAGTACGCCATCTATGTGTACGACGATGGGAAAAACGTCGGGACCATCTTCGGGACGTACACCGACGAGGGGAAGAAACCGATCCCCTTCCCGGAGGGCAGCGACAACTACTTCTACGACATGTCGGACAGCTACGGGAACTGGCTCTGGGGGTACAACCTCTACGGGCCCGTCTCCTAGTGGTCACGACCGGAGGTTCGCCGGGCGTAACCACTAGTGTCCTGCGGCCAACTCGGTGGACTCACAGGTCCGGACGCGTGAAGCGCGTCCGGCCCCCCCTTGCCACAGCTCAGCCCGAGCGGCGAGTCAGGTACGCGTCCCCGATGACGCTGCCGCCGGTGTACTGCCACTGCAGGTCGTCGCGGGTTCGGGTGAGGACGACATCACCCTCGACGACGCACGTCCCCGCGTCCGTTCTGGTGATCAGTTCCTTCATGGTGAGTGTCTGATCGGACATGCGGAACACGGAAAGGGAGCCGCTGCACGCGAAAGTCGGACTGGGGTCGCCGAAGTCGGAGCTGTAGGCGACCTCATGCTGACCGTTCTCGCGGATCGTCAGCCGCATGTAGTAGTCCCCGGCCGGTCCGGCGGGAACCTGCCGTACCGGCTCTCGCGTCTCCCACTCCCCCACGAAACCTTCCGGCAGCGTGGCGCGGGGGCATTCGCGCTCGGTGAAGACGCCCTCCTGCGCCCGGCCGGGGAACGGTCCACGCGGACCACGGAAATGCTGCATTCCGGCTTCGCCCCACATGCCGCGGTAGCCCCACCACGGCTGGGCGTCCGCGGGGCGCACATCCGACGAGGCCCGCCACAATTGACCCTTTGTGGTGATGTCGACGCCACCCGGGTGGCTGAACATGCCCGCGGTCGGATACGAGCCGTGCGCGCCCTTGGCGGCGAGGACCGTTGGGTGCCCGTCCACGACGTCGAGGTCGGCCCACTTGACGGTGCAGGTCGGTTCCTCGTGCTTCCAGAACGTCGCGGCCACCGGCTCGTCCCCGCGGACCTGCACGGCGATGCGCTCCCAGTCGCCCTCGTGCGTGTTGTTGTAGTCGTTGTAGCCGTAGAAGAACCAGTACACGAACGCGACGAGCCCGGACCCGTCCTGGTGCCGCTCCCAGTACGTCGGCGCGCCGAGTGTGCTGTCGCCGGACCTGGCGTCGTCATCGATGTCGAGGTAGAAGCCCTGCGACGAGCGCACCGACGGCACGTCGTCGGTGGTGTCGTACTCGGCTCCCGCCTCGTGGTCGCACCTCGGCGTCTCGGTGCCCACCGGACTGGGGTACGCGCGGTGCGTGTACCCACCGTCCTGGCCCAGGCGCTCCGGGTCCACCTCGTCGGCGACCGGCTCCTTGTCGTCGCACAGATCGCCGTGATCGAAACGCAGCGTCGAGTGGGTCACGAAGTCGGTCGCGTCCATCGGGTAGTCGTCGTCGCCCTCGGCGAGCCACACCTGCGGCGCGAACCGGTTGGCGAGCGCCGCGGTGTCCACACTGGATGGCCCGGCTGTGGTCTCCGCACTCGGGATCTTCTCCTCGCACCCGCTAACGAGCGGCACGATGGCGACCAACGCGGCGACGAGCCCGCTCCTGCGCATGTAATCCCCCGGTTCACCAGCACGAATGCTGGGCTTTGTTCGCCGAACTCCACGAGCGTACCCAGGTACATCCACAACGATTGACTGTGACTGAGCCCAAAACCGCTGTTTCTCAGCGCCGCGATCCCGCCTCTACCGTCGGTGGCCTGGACATCAGAGAGGATCACCGATGCTGACAGCTGGGCAGACGACGACCATGGTCGCCGTGGAGAATCCCGCCACCGGCGAGGTCATCGGTTCGGTGCCGAACCTCTCCGCCGACGAGGTGGCCGCGGCGGTGGCTCGGGCACGGGCGGCGCAACCCGCGTGGGCGGCGCTCGGATTCGAGCGGCGCGCCGAGCTGCTGACCCGGTGCAGGCAGTGGCTCATCGACAATTCCGATCGGGTCGCCGACTCGATCGTCGCGGAGAACGGCAAGCCCTACGACGAGGCGTTCATCGAGATCGCCTACGTGCTGACCGCCCTGGAGTACTGGGGGCGGACCGCCGCGGACCTCTTGGCCGACGAACCAGTGCAGACCGGTTCGATCTTCGTTCAGGGCCGCACCCTGCTGCTGCGCTACACCCCCGTCGGGGTGGTCGGCGTGATCGGTCCGTGGAACAACCCGATCCTGAACAACTTCGGGGACGTCATCCCCGCCCTGGCGGCGGGAAACACCGCTCTGCTGAAACCCTCCGAGATCGCGCCGCTGACCTCGCTGTTGATGACCGAGATGACGCTGGCCAGTGGTTCCCGCCCGACATCTACCAGACGCTGACCGGCGACGGCTCCACTGGCGCGGCGCTCGTCGACCTCGTGGACGCGGTCATGTTCACCGGGTCGACCCGCACCGGACGCAAGGTCGCCCAGCAGGCCGCCGGGCGGCTGATCCCGTTCTCGCTCGAACTCGGCGGCAAGGATCCGATGATCGTGCTGGAGGACGCCGACATCGACCTGGCTGCGCACGCCGCGGTGTGGGGTGCGATGTTCAACGCCGGTCAGACATGCGTGTCGGTGGAGCGGGTTTATGTGCTCGAGCCGGTGTACGACCAGTTCGTCGCGGCGGTGGTACGTGACGTCAACAATCTGAAGGTGGGCGCGGGTGACGGGTATGACTTCGGCTCCCTGATCGACGACAACCAGGTCGCGGTGACCGAGCGCCATGTCGCCGACGCGAAGGCCAAGGGCGCGAGGGTGCTGACGGGTGGCCAGCGCCCCAGCGGTCCCGGCAGCTTCTACCCGCCGACGGTTCTGGTCGATGTGGACCATTCGATGGCGTGTATGACGGAGGAGACGTTCGGGCCGACGCTGCCGATCATGAAGGTCGCCGACGCCGAGGAGGCCGTCCGGCTCGCGAACGACTCCCCGTACGGCCTGCAGGCGTCCGTGTGGACGCGCGACCTGCGCCGCGCCGAGGAGCTCGCGCGGCGGATCGAGGCGGGCGCGGTCTGCGTGAACGACGCCCAGGTGAACTACACCGTGCTCGAG
>DATLIA010000354.1:0-17370 GCA_035540215.1 Actinokineospora sp.
GCTCCCCCGCGACCTGCAGGGCGACGGGATCGTTCGCGTCGGCCGGTCGGGGCCGCACGGCGATCTGGATGCTGGCCATCGAGGTCGTGCTCGCGCACTCGGACCCGGTGCCGACGCTGGTCTTCGACGAGGTCGACGCCGGTGTCGGCGGCCGGGCCGCGGTCGAGATCGGACGGCGGTTGGCCCGGTTGTCGCGCAGCCACCAGGTCATCGTCGTCACCCACCTGGCCCAGGTCGCCGCGTTCGCCGACCGGCACCTGATCGTCGACAAGAGCGCGTCGGGCGGGGTGACCCGCAGTGACGTGCGGACGCTGGACGACACGAACCGCGTGATCGAGCTGGCCCGCATGCTGGCGGGCATGGACTCCACGGAGACCGGCCGGGCGCACGCGGAGGAGCTGCTGGCGGTCGCCGACGGCGAGAAGCACGACTGGAAGCTCTCCGGAAAGCCGCGCCCCGGGAAGTAGTTCCGACTTGCCGCTACGGCCCGGGCACCTATCGTCAGGGCTGTGGCGGATGGTGCCGGGCCTCGGCTTCGGTTCGCGGAGCTGGTGGCGACGCTGGCGATGGCGAGTGACGTCGGCCTTGGCCTGCCGATGGAACACGCCGTCCGCACTTGCCTGCTCAGTGTCGAGATGGGCCGTCGGCTGGGCATGTCCGACGCGGAACTCCACGATCTCTACTACCTGACGCTGTTGCGGATGCTCGGCTGCACGGTCGGTGCGGGGGACTACGCCGAGTACTTCGGCGACGAGGTCGCGTTCGGCCGCGACACCCAGCACCTCGACTACGGCGACCAGGCGGGCTTCGGCCAGTGGGTGATGGAGTCCTTCGCGGTGGATCAACCACCCGACCGGCGTCGGCGGATGCTCGACAAGCTCTTCACCTACACCCCGGACATGCGGCGCTCGGCGTTGGCGGGCCACTGCGAGGTCGCCCAGATGCTGGCGGCGCGGCTGGGTTTCACCGGGGGAGTCGTCGAGGGTCTGCGCTTTGTGTTCGAGCGCTGGGACGGCAGTGGGGTGCCTGAGGGCGTCGGCGGCGAGGCGTTGCCGGCCGCGGTCCGGGTGATGACCTTGTGCAACGAGATCGAGGTGCACCACCGGCTCGGCGGCATGGACGCCGCGGTCGCGATGGCGGGCAAGCGTGCGGGCACGGCGTTCGATCCCGCTGTGGTGGCGGTGTTCCAGGCCGATCCGGCAGGTGTTCTCGCGGTGATCGGCAAGCCGTCGGTGTGGTCGGACCTGCTCGCCGCCGAGCCCGGCGCGGCGCGCATGGCCGACCACCAAGCGCTGATCGACGCTGGTGGGGTGATGGCTGACTTCGCCGACCTCAAGTCGACTTATCTCGCCGGGCATTCGACGCGGGTCGCCGAGTTGGCCGACGCGGCGGCCGAGCGGCTCAAGATCGATCCGGCCGGGCGGCTGACGCTGCGGTTCGCCGCGCTCGCCCACGATCTCGGGCGGGTCGCGGTGAGCACCACCATCTGGGACAAGCCCGGACCGCTCAACGACACCGAGTGGGAGCAAGTCCGCCTGCACCCGTATTACACCGAGCGGATGCTGGCCAAGACGCCCGCGTTGGCGGGCGCGGCCCGGTTGGCGGGCATGCACCACGAACGCCAGGACGGCTCCGGCTATCACCGCGGCACCCGCACCGCGGGCGAGCCGGTGGCCGCGGGCGTCCTCGCCGCCGCGGACGCCTACGCCGCGATGCGCGGCGACCGGGCGCACCGGCCCGCGCTGGATCCGGACCAGGCGGGCGACCAGCTCAGGACGATGGCCTCGGCGGGGCAACTGGACGCGGCCGCCGTCTCCGCCGTGCTCGCCGCCGCGGGCGACACCGGGCCCGCGGTCCGGCGCCGCTGGCCCGCGGGCCTGACCGCCCGCGAGGTCGACGTGCTGTGCCGGGTCGGGCGCGGCGGGTCCATCCAGGACGCCGCCACCGACCTGCACCTCGCGCCGAAGACCGTCGACTTCCACCTGCAGAACATCTATGCCAAGACCGGGGTCAGCACGCGCGCCGCCGCCACGCTGTTCGCCATCCAGAACAACCTGCTGCGGCCGTCGCCGTGAAATACCGGGAGATCTCCCGGTCCGCAGGCCCCGCTCAGATTCCTACGCTTGGGTCGAAGTTCCTACCAGCGAAGGAGAACATCATGACCGAGGTACGCGACCTGGCCGAACTGCACGTCCGCAGCTTCAACGAGCGGGCATGGCACCTGGCGCCCGAGCTCTACGCACCTGACCTCGCCGTCGTCCAGCCCGACGGATCCTCCCAGGGCGTCGACGCGTTCCTGCGCCACGCCCAGGGCATGGCCACCGCGTTCCCCGACTCGCGGATGGAGATCACCACGATCGTCGAGTCCGATGGCCGCGCCGTTGTGGAGGGCTGCTACCAGGGCACCCACACCGGGCCGATGGCCACGCCGCAAGGCGAGGTGCCGCCCACCGGACGTCCGCTGTCCCTGCCCATCTGCATCGTGTTCGAGGCCGCCGCGGGCCGGATCACCAGCCTGCACCCGTACTACGACCAGATGACCCTCGCGACCCAGCTCGGCCTGGTCCCGGCCGCCGTGTGACTCACCCGCGAGTCGGGAAAACGGTCCGTTCGCGGCGTGGCGAACGGACCATCCGCGTTCGGTTTGTCACCATCGGTCGCATGAAGCTTCACGGTCTCCTAAGTCGATCACAGCACGCCCTACCTGGGGTGACGGGTGTCGCGCGGGTCGACCGGCGCACGGGGGACCTGCTGCGGCGGGTGTCGCAAGGCGACATCGTCGTGCTCGACCAGCTCGACCTCGACCGCTCGACGGCCGACGCGCTGGTGCGCGCCGCGGTCGGCGGAGTGGTCAACGCGTCGCCGTCGATCTCGGGGCGGTTCCCGAACCTTGGGCCCGAGGTGTTGGTCGGCGCGGGCATCCCGTTGATCGACGGGGTCGGCCAGGACGCGCTGCGGGAGATCAAAGAGGGCTCGAAGCTGCGGCTGCACGACGGCACCGTGTTCGTCGGCGAGCGCGAGGTCGCGCAGGGCACGCGGCAGACCAAGGAGTCCGTCGCCGACCAGATGGTCGAGGCCAAGGCGGGCATGTCCGCGCAGCTGGAGGCGTTCTCCGCCAACACGATGGAGTTCCTGCGCCGCGAGCGCACGATGATCCTCGAAGGCATCGGCGTCCCGCAGCTCACCACGATCATGAAGGACCGGCAGGTGCTGGTCGTGGCCCCCGGCCACGAGCACGTCGCCGACCTCAAGCTGCTCAAGCGCTACCTCGGTGAGCACCGGCCGATCCTGATCGGCGTCGAGTCCGGGGCCGACAGCCTGCGCGAGGCCGGGTACAAGCCGGACATCATCGTCGGCGACCCGAACGGCATCACCACCGAGACGCTGCGCTCCGGCGCCGAGGTCGTCGTGCCCGCGCACCCGGACGGACACGCGCCCGGCCTCGGCCGGATCCAGGACCTGGGCATCGGCGCGGTGACCTTCCCCGCGTCCGGCAACGCCGAGGACCTCGCGCTGATCATCGCCGACACCCACGACGCCACCCTCGTGGTCACCGTCGGCTTCCAGGCCACCCTGCGGGAATTCCTCGACCGGGGCCGTTCCGGCTCCAACCCGTCGACGTTCCTGACCAGGCTCAAGCTCGGCAGCAAGCTGGTCGACGGCAAGGCCGTCGCCGCGCTGCACCGCAGCCGCGTGTCCGTCGCCGCGATCGTGCTGCTCGTCATGGCCGCGATGGTGGCGATCGCCGCGGCCGTCGCGGTGTCCGGGGTCGGCGCCGCGTACTCCGACTGGATCATCGAAACCTGGAACTCGTTCGTCGTCTGGCTCAAGGGGCTGTTCTCGTGATCTCGCTGCGCTACCACATCATCTCGATCGCCGCGGTCTTCCTCGCGCTCGCTGTGGGTGTGGTGCTCGGCTCGACCACGCTCAGCCGGACCCTGCTGTCCGGGCTCAACAACGAGAACAACGACCTGGGCACCCAGGTCACCGAGCTAGAGGACCAGCGCAACGCCCTCAACGCCCGCCTCGGCGACGCGGACTCGTTCGCCGCGACGATCGGCCCCATGGCGGTCAAGGGCACGCTCGCGCAGCGCACCGTCGTCGTGGTCACCACCGCCGACGCGCGCCCCACCGACCGCGACGCGCTCAAGGGCCTGATCGCGAACGCGGGCGCGACCGTGACCGGAGAACTCCAGCTCACCGAGGCCTTCGCCGACCAGGCGCGCGCCGACCAGCTCAAGGACATCGTCACCCGGCTGCTGCCCGCGGGTGTGCAGCTGCCCACCGCGCCGGACCCTGGCACCCTCGCGGGCGGCCTGCTCGGTCCGCTGCTGCTCATCAGCAAGGCCGACAACAAGCCGCAGGTGTCGGCGGAGGAGTCGGCGGCCGTGCTGGCGGGCCTCACCGACGGCGGCTTCATCAAGGCGACGCCCGACCTCAAGCCCGCCCAGCTGGCGATCGTCCTGACCGGCGGCGCCGCGTCCGGTGACGGCGCGGGCGACCGGGCCGCGACTATTGCCCGGTTCGCCGCGCAGGTCGACCGGTCGGGTGCGGGGACGGTCCTCGCGGGGTCGAACGGGTCGGCCAACGGGACCGGGTCGGTGGGTGTGGTGCGGGCTGACACGGCCGCCACGTCGATTCTGTCCACGGTGGACAACGTGGACACGCCCGCGGGCCAGATCGTGACGGTGTTGGCGTTGGTGGAGCAGCTGGACAGCAAAGCGGGCCGCTACGGCAGCGCGGGCAACGCTCAGGCGCCTGCGCCGGGGGCGCCCGCCGAGTAGCGGACCTGGATCCGGGACACGGCTGCGGGAAGTTTGAACGAGGTACCTAGAAGTACCAAGCCGATCCCGAGCCACACCCACGGCGAGTCGTGTTTTCGGGCATCGCTGAGGAAGCCATTGGCCACGATCCACGGGGGTCGCTGCTTCCGCACGAGCGGAATTGTCAGGACACGAACGGGTCGCGCGTTCCCCCATCGTCGCGATCGTGACACTGCCGAACCACGACCGGATGATATGACGATCACGTTCGAGTGGGCGGCCGTTCGACCCACTCATTTCCCTGCACTCTGGACCGATGTCGCCCGTAAAGGTCGATTCGGTGCGTCAGGCACAAGGGAGTGGGACATGGGAAACATCAGGGCAGCACGGGTCGGGTTCTGTGCGGCCGTGGCGGCGGTGGGCCTCGTCGTGAGCGCCACACCGGCGCTGGCGACCAACCCGGCGGGCGTCGCGGCGCTCGGCTCGGCCCAGTTCACCAAGGCGGGTGTGGTCAGCAGCGTCCCGACGCTGGCGCAGTGCGCGGTCGACGGCACCGCGACGGTGTCGTCCGGGGTGGTGACCCAGTCCGGCGTGAAGTTCGGCGGCGGCACGTCGACCTGCTCGACCACCGTGGTCGACCCGGAGACCGACGCCACCACCACCAAGTCGGAGTCGCTGGGCAGCCAGTTCGAGTTGTCGGCGCTGGTGACCGCGGGCGGACCGCGGGTGAAGATCAGCAGCTACCGGGTCACGTGCAACGCCACGCAGACCGGGACCAGCGCGAGCTGGTCGTACTCGGGCCTGACCGGGCTCACCGGCCTGCCGAACCCGATGCCGCGTGACTACGTCAAGGAGATCAAGCGGACCAACGGCACGCTGCTGGCCACCGCGAAGTTCAACGAGGTCACCCTGCCGGTCCCGAACGACGGCAGCATCGCGCTGACCATGCTGCGCATCACGTTCGCCCCAGGCTCCGCCATCACCGGCGAGGTCGTAGTCGGCGCCACGGCCTGCTCACCTACGCCCTAACCACCGCTCGGCCGCGGTGACGTGTCGGGCCCCTGCGGGCACGCTGACGAAGTCAGTCGTGTTCGCAGGGGCCCGACACGTCACCTGAAAGCGGCCGGGCGTGCGCGGACGAAGTCCGAGCCGTGTTACCGTGAAGTCCCGTGGAACGGTGGGCGGATTTCGCCTTGCCGAGTTGAGATCGACCACGGGAGCATCGTTGCCGCAGCACGCCAGGACGACAAAACACGTCTTCGTCACCGGAGGCGTCGCCTCCTCGCTGGGCAAGGGGCTCACCGCGTCCAGCCTCGGCCAGCTACTCACCTCGCGGGGCCTGCGGGTCACCATGCAGAAGCTGGACCCCTACCTCAACGTCGACCCCGGCACGATGAACCCGTTCCAGCACGGTGAGGTCTTCGTCACCGAGGACGGCGCCGAGACCGACCTCGACATCGGCCACTACGAGCGATTCCTCGACCGCAGCCTGTCCGGGTCGGCGAACGTCACCACCGGTCAGGTCTACTCCGCGGTCATCGCCAAGGAGCGGCGCGGTGAGTACCTGGGCGACACCGTGCAGGTCATCCCGCACATCACCGACGAGATCAAGGCCCGCATCCGGGCCATGGCCGAGCCCGACGAGAGCGGCCGCGTGCCCGACGTCGTCATCACCGAGGTCGGCGGCACCGTCGGCGACATCGAGTCGCTGCCCTTCCTTGAGGCCGCGCGCCAGGTCCGCCACGACGTCGGCCGCGACAACGTCTTCTTCCTGCACGTCTCCCTGGTGCCCTACCTGGCGCCGTCCGGTGAGCTGAAGACCAAGCCGACCCAGCACTCCGTCGCCGCGCTGCGCAACATCGGCATCCAGCCCGACGCGATCGTCTGCCGCGCCGACCGTGAGATCCCCGACGGCCTCAAGCGCAAGATCGCGCTGATGTGCGACGTCGACACCGAGGCCGTGGTGGCCGCGCCGGACGCGCCGTCGATCTACGACATCCCGCGTGTGCTGCACGGTGAGGGCCTCGACGCCTACGTCGTGCGCCGCCTCGGCCTGCCGTTCCGCGACGTCGACTGGGCGGTGTGGGGCGACCTGCTCGACCGCGTGCACAAGCCCAAGGAGACGGTGAAGATCGCGCTCGTCGGCAAGTACGTCGACCTGCCCGACGCGTACCTGTCGGTCACCGAGGCGCTGCGCGCGGGCGGGTTCGCCCACCGGGCCAAGGTCGAGGTCACCTGGGTGCCCTCCGACGAGTGCGAGACCCCGGCTGGCGCGGCGGCCGCGCTGTCCGGTATGGACGGTGTGCTGATCCCGGGTGGCTTCGGCGTGCGCGGTATCGAGGGCAAGCTCGGCGCCATCACTCACGCCCGCACCAACCGCATCCCCACGCTGGGCCTGTGCCTCGGCCTGCAGTGCATGGTGATCGAGGCCGCGCGCAACCTGGCGGGCATCAAGGACGCCAACTCTTCGGAGTTCGACGATTCGGCTGGGTCTTCGCTGAACGCGGTCATCAGCACGATGGCCGACCAGGAGGACGTCGTCGCGGGTGAGCGGGACATGGGCGGCACGATGCGGCTGGGCTCCTACCCGGCCAGCCTCGCCGCGGGTTCCGTCGTCGCGGGCGTCTACGGCAGCCGCGAGGTCACCGAGCGCCACCGGCACCGCTACGAGGTCAACAACGCCTACCGCGACCGGCTCACCAAGGCGGGCATGGTGTTCTCCGGCACGTCCCCGGACGGCCGCCTCGTCGAGTTCGTCGAGCTGCCCGCCAAGACACACCCGTTCTTCGTCGGCACTCAGGCCCACCCCGAGCTCAAGAGCCGTCCGACCCGCCCGCACCCGCTGTTCGCCGGGTTCGTCAAGGCCGCGCTGACCTACCTGCAGGCCGAGCGGCTGCCGGTGGAGCTCGACGAGCCGGTGCCCGCTGGAGCGCAGGCATGAGCGAGGCGGGCCGGCACGAGTTCTCGGTCGCGTCTACTCGCGACATCCACATCGGACGGATCCTGGCGCTGCGCCTGGACGACGTCGTCATGCCGGGCGGCAACACCGCGGGGCGCGAGGTCGTCGAGCACCTCGGCGCCGTGGCGATCGCCGCGCTGGACGACGACGGCAACGTGACGCTGATCCACCAGTACCGGCACCCGCTAGGCCGCAGGATCTGGGAACTGCCCGCCGGGCTGATCGACAAGGCCGACGAGGACCCGGTCGACGCGGCCAAGCGTGAACTGGTCGAGGAAGTCGGCCTGGTCGCGGAGGACTGGTCGGTGCTGGTCGACGTCGCCGCCTCGCCGGGCTTCACCGACGAGGTGGTCCGGGTGTTTCTGGCCACCGGGCTGTCCAGTGTGGAGCGTGAGGTGCTTGGCGACGAGGAGGCCGATCTGGTGGCCAAGCGGGTTCCGCTGGTGGAAGCCGTTCGGATGGCGCTGGCAGGCGAGATCGTCAACGGTGCCGCGGTGGCCGGGGTGCTCGCCGCGCACGCGGTCGACTCCGGCATCGCCCCGCCGCGAAGCGCGAACGCACCATGGCAGGACCGGCCGACGAGGTTCGCGCAGCGCCAAACTGGCGGCTAAGGGGACCGTGATGCAGGCTGACCACGGTTGCAACGCTTCTGCGACGGTCACTCGATAGGTGACCGGGCGTTAGAAATTCGGGGAGGCGGACTAGTGCTGGTAGGGGTTCCGCGCGAGGTCAAGAACCACGAGTACCGGGTGGCGATCACGCCCGCCGGGGTCGTCGAGCTGACCGACCGCGGCCACCGCGTGCTGATCGAGTCCGGGGCGGGCGCGGGCTCGTCGTTCCCCGACCACGAGTACCGGACGGCGGGCGCGGAGATGATGCCCACCGCCGACGACGTGTGGGGCGCGGCGGAGCTGGTGCTGAAGGTCAAGGAGCCGATCGCCGAGGAGTACCCGAGGTTGCGGCGCGACCAGACCTTGTTCACCTACCTGCACCTCGCGGCCAGTGTCGAGTGCACGCGGGCGCTGGTCGACGCGGGCACGACGGCGATCGCCTACGAGACAGTGCAGACGGCCGACGGTGCGCTGCCGCTGCTCGCGCCGATGAGCGAGGTGGCGGGCCGGATGGCGCCGCAGGTCGGCGCGCACTGCCTGGAACGCGCGCAAGGC
Organism: Actinokineospora sp.; assembly: GCA_035540215.1. Classification (GTDB taxonomy): domain Bacteria; phylum Actinomycetota; class Actinomycetes; order Mycobacteriales; family Pseudonocardiaceae; genus Actinokineospora. Next base: position 8,889 of record DATLIA010000354.1, read on the forward strand.
GGGCGCGGTGTGCTGCTCGGCGGGGTGTCCGGGGTCGCGGCGGGCAAGGTCGCGGTGATCGGCGCGGGTGTGTCGGGGATGAACGCGGCGGGCATCGCGCTAGGCATGCAGGCCGAGGTCGTCGTGCTCGACAACAACGTCAACCGGCTGCGCCAGATCGACTTCACCTACCGCGGCCACCTGCAGACCATCGCGAGCAACGCCTACGAGGTGGAGAAGGCTTGCCGGTGGGCCGACCTGGTGATCGGCGCCGTGCTGGTGCCGGGGGCCAAGGCGCCGAAGCTGGTCAGCAACGACCTGGTGGCGCGGATGCGGCCGGGTTCGGTGCTGGTCGACATCGCCGTAGACCAGGGCGGCTGTTTCGCCGACACCCGGCCGACGACCCACGCCGACCCGACGTTCCGGGTGCACGAGTCCGTCTTCTACTGCGTGGCGAACATGCCGGGCGCGGTGCCGAACACGTCGACGAGGGCGCTGGCCAACGTCACCCTGCCCTACGCGATCGCGCTCGCGGGCGGGGTGCGGGCCACTATCGCCGCTGATCCCGCGCTGGCCAAGGGCGTCAACGTCGCTGGTGGCGCGGTCGTGCACCCGGAGGTCGCGGAGGCACACGGGTTGGTCCACGTGCCGCTCGCCGACGCGCTCGGGGGTGTGCGCTGAGTCTGATCGCCGCGGCGCTGCGCACCTACCTCGACCATCTCGCCGTCGAGCGGGGCACCTCGCCGAACACTCTCGACGGCTACACCCGCGACCTGCGCCGCTACCTCGACCACCTCGCCGCCGCAGGGGTCACCGACCTTCAGGCGGTGGGGGAGCGGCACGTCTCCGGGTTCCTCGCCGTGCTTCGCGAAGGCGACGCCGACCACCCGCCGCTGGCCGCGTCGTCCGCGGCGCGGGCGCTGGTCGCGGTGCGCGGACTGCACAAGTTCGCGGTACTGGAAGGGCTGACCGAACACGACGCCGCGCGCGAGGTGAAGCCGCCGACCCCGCCGCGCAGGCTGCCCAAGGCGCTGCCGGTGGACGACGTACTGCGGCTGCTCGACACCCCGGTCGGCGAAGGGCCGGGCATGCTGCGCGACCGGGCGCTGCTGGAGGTCCTCTATTCGACGGGCGCCCGGATCTCCGAGGCCGTCGGGCTGGACCTCGATGACGTCGACACGGTCGAGCGAACTGTGCTGCTGGACGGCAAGGGCGGCAAGCAGCGGCTAGTCCCGATCGGCAGGCCCGCGCTGGAGGCGTTGGACGCCTATCTCGTGCGTGCCCGACCGGGGCTGGTCGCGCGCGGCCGGGGGACGCCCGCGGTGTTTCTCAACGTGCGTGGTGGGCGGCTGTCGCGGCAGAGCGCCTGGAACGCGTTGAAGGTTGCCGCGGAGGCTGCGGGCATCCGCGTCCCGGTGTCGCCGCACACTCTGCGCCACTCGTTCGCCACCCATCTGCTGGAGGGCGGCGCGGATGTGCGGGTGGTGCAGGAGTTGCTGGGGCACGCGTCGGTGACCACGACGCAGATCTACACGCTGGTCACGGTGAACACGCTGCGCGAGGTCTACGCCACTGCCCACCCGCGGGCGCTCGGCTGAAACTACACTTGTAGTTCCTAAACTACAGATGTAGTCTTCGGTGGTGTCCAACCGCCGTGATGATCTGCTTGACGCCGCTATCGCCGTGATCGGCGAGCAAGGTGTGCGCGCTTTGACGCACCGGGCGGTCGACTCGGTCGCCGGGCTGCCCGCCGGATCGACGTCTAACTACTTCCGTACCAAGGACGCGCTGCTGGACGGCGTGGTGGAGCGGATGCCCGTGCGCGAGCGGGCCAATTGGAACGCCGTCGCCGCGCGCGCCGCGCCGACGGGTCGGGCCGAGCTGGTCGCGGCGGTGCAGGACTTCGTCCGCGACATGGCCGGACGTCATCGGGTCCTGGTGCTGGCGCGGCACGCCATCCTCATCGAGGCCGCCCAGCAGCCGCGGCTGCGGGAGCTGCTCGCCGCCACCGGGCAAGGCGTCTCCGACTGGTTCACCAACTGGATGCGCACGGCGGGGTCCCGTGCGCCCGAGCGGGACGCGCCGATCGTGATGAACCACGTGACCGGCTTGGTCCTGCATCAACTCGCGATCCCCGACCCGTCGTTCGGCGCGCTCGGGCAGGTCGCCGCCCTCATCGAGATCCTTCTGGAGGAGAAATGAACCGGGAAGAGGTATTTCAGGCGATCGACCGGCAGCGGCTGAGTGTGTCGGCGCTGTTGGCGGATCTCTCCGACGAAGAGTGGGATAAGCCGTCGCTGTGTGACGGCTGGACCGTGCGGGACGTGGCCGCGCACCTGACGCTGCAGCAGCTGGGTCTCCGGGACCTCGGCAAGATGACGGCCGCGATGATCCGGGCGCGCGGGAACCTCGACCGGGCGATCTGGGCAATGGCGAAGGCGACGTCGGTCAAGCCGACCGGGCAGATGATCGCGGAGATCCGCGGGATGGTCGGCTCGCAGAAGATCAATATGGGGATCACGTACAAGGAGACGCTGATCGACATCCTGGTCCACAGCCAGGACATAGCGGTTCCGCTTGGCAGGCCGATGGTCATGGAGCCCGCCGCGGCGGCTGTGGCAGCGGACCGGATGTGGGAAATGAAGCGGCCGCTCGACACCAAGAAGAAGTTCGCGGGGTACCGGTTCGTCGCGACCGATCTCGACTGGTCGTTGGGTGAAGGTGTCGAGGTCAGGGGACCGATCGACGCGGTGCTGTTGGTCTTGGTCGGACGTTTCGCCGCCTTGCCGCGCCTGGCTGGAGATGGTGTGGGGGCGCTTACCGCGCGGTTGGGGGTCTGAGATCGACTCCTGAGTACGGCTCACAAAGGGGCTTGGCTTAGTCTGTGCGCCCTGGAGGTGCCACATGAGCGAGCCTGCGAGCGAATCATTGACACAGTGCCTTCACGAGTGGAGCCGCCGATCTTGTGAGGCGGCCGCGTGAGCGAACTGGATGAGCCCTCGATTCAGCAGGTGACCCTGCCGGGAGTCCTGCACGCGCTCAGTGATCCGACCCGGCTCGCCGTGGTCGCGCAGCTCGCGCGGGCCAAAGAGATGTCCTGCGGCAACCTTGAGGTCGCGGTGGCCAAGTCGACGCTGTCGCAGCACCTGCGGGTGCTGCGTGAGGCGGGCGTCACCCACACGCGTCCCGACGGCAACCAGCGGTGGCTCTCCATCCGCCGCGATGACCTCGACCAGGCGTTTCCCGGTCTCCTGGACTCCGTTCTCGGCGCGCTGGCGCCTTCCGACACCTGACCTGTCTACCGGCGAGCCGCGTTGGTGGGGACCATGGGTCCCTTTACTCTGCGGTAGACAGGTTCGCAGGCGACAAGGAGCTAGATCGCCATGTCGACACTTCCGCAATCGGGGCGCGGCGCGGTCGAACTGAGTATCGCGCCACGCGCCGCGTCCGATGAGGACGAACAGTACGACTCGGGCGGCAACGGCGTGGGGGCGACCGGGCGACCGCGCCGACACATCCCGGAGCCGCCGCTGCTCAGCGGGCACGGCCCGGCCAAGGTGCTCGCCGTCTGCAACCAGAAGGGCGGCGTCGGGAAGACGACGTCCACGATCAACCTCGGCGCCGCGCTGACCGAGTTCGGCCGCCGGGTGCTGCTGGTCGACTTCGACCCGCAGGGCGCGCTGTCCGTCGGCCTGGGCATCCCCGCCCACCAGCTTGAGCAGACCATCTACAACGTGCTGATCGAGCGGTCGGTCGGCATCCACGACGTGGTGATCCGCACGTGTGTGGAGAACATGGACCTGCTGCCGAGCAACATCGACCTGTCCGCCGCCGAGGTGCAGCTGGTCACCGAGGTCGGCCGCGAGCACACGCTGCTGCGCACGATCCGGCCCGTGATCGACGAGTACGACTACATCCTGGTCGACTGCCAGCCGTCGCTCGGTCTGTTGACGGTCAACGCGCTGACCGCCGCCGACGGTGTGCTGATCCCGCTGGAGTGCGAGTTCTTCAGCCTGCGCGGTGTCGCGCTGCTCATCGACACGATCGACAAGGTGCGCGACCGGCTCAACCCGAAGCTCGACATCACCGGCATCCTGGCCACCATGTTCGACCCGCGCACGCTGCACTCCCGCGAGGTCATGTCCCGCGTGGTCGAGGCGTTCGGCGAGACGGTGTTCGACACGGTCATCAACCGCACGGTCCGATTCCCCGAGACGACGGTGGCGGGCGAGCCCATCACCACCTGGGCTCCGCGCTCGGCCGGGGCGAAGGCGTATCGTCAACTGGCCCGCGAGGTGATCGCGCGGTGACCCAACCACGCGGCACACCGCGGCAGAAGCACAACTCGAAGATCACCGTTTACGTCTCGGATGAGGAATTGCTCGCTCTGGAACACGCCCGTCTCGCCTTGCGCGCGTCGCACGGCCTCGCCGTCGACCGCGGCCGCGTCGTGCGCGAGGCCGTCGCCGTCATCCTCGCCGACCTGCAGGACCACGGCGCGGACTCCGTCCTGGTGCGCAGGTTGCGCCAGGGCGACGAGCAGTGACCGCGGTGGCCGACGCCCCCACTCATGATCCAGTCCCCGGCGGCAAGTTCACCGTTCGGCTGTCGAACTTCGAGGGCCCGTTCGACCTGCTGCTGCAGCTGATCTCGCAGCACCAGATGGACGTCACCGAGGTGGCGCTGCACCGGGTCACCGACGACTTCATCGCCCACATCAGGTCAGCGGGCGACGCGTGGAACCTCGACGAGACCACGGAGTTCCTGGTCGTCGCGGCGACGCTGCTTGACTTGAAGGCGGCCCGGCTGCTGCCCCAGGGCGACGTCGAGGACGAGGACGACCTGGCGCTGCTGGAGGCCAAGGACCTGCTGTTCGCCCGGCTGCTGCAGTACCGGGCGTACAAGCAGGTCGCGGCGCTGTTCGCGGAACTGGAACAGAACGCGCTGCGCCGGTACCCGAGGTCGGTGGCGCTGGAGGACCGGTTCGCGCAGCTGCTGCCTGAGGTCATGCTCGGCGTCGACCCGGAGCGGTTCGCGCAGATCGCCGCCGCGGTGTTCCGGCCGAAGCCGCCACCTGTCGTGTCGTTGGACCACCTGCACATGGGGCGGGTGTCGGTCCGGGAGACGGCGGCGCTTTTGCGGGTGAAGCTCGCGGCGATGGGGACGGCGACGTTCGCGGAGCTGACCGCGGACTGTGAGCACACCATCGAGGTGGTGGCCCGGTTCCTGGCGCTGCTGGAGCTGTATCGGGAGGCGACGGTGCTGTTCGAACAGCATGATCCTCTCGGGGAACTGCGGGTGGAGTGGACTGGTGGGACGGTCGCGGAGGCCCAGCTGGCCTCGTCGGCGGCGCCGGACACCGAGGATGAGGAGTACGGGTGATCCCCGTGGATGGGGCAGCGGAGCCTGCCGAGACAGTCGAGACGCCTGAGACACCTGACGTACCTGAGGCTGCTGGAACGCCTGAGGCGCCTGAGGTTGAGGCTGATGCGGCACTTGAGTTGCCTGATGCCGATGAGGTGTCTGAGGCTGATGCGGCACCTGAGGAACCTGAGGCATCTGAGACCGATGAGATTCCCGAGGTTGCTGAGGGCCGCGAGACACCTGAGTCACTTGTGACTGGTGAGGTGTCCGAGGGTGATGGCGCTGAAGGGGAAGAGGGCGGCGACGCTCCTGGGTCCGCGGATCTCATCGCCACCGGCTCTTTCCCCGACCTCACCGAAGACGACGATCTCGACTCCGCACTCGAAGCCCTTCTCCTCGTCGTCGATGCTCCCGCCGAGGACGAACTGCTCGCCACCGCCGTCGACCAGAGTGTCGCGCGGGTGCGGTTGGCGCTGCGGCGGATGGCCGGGCGCTACGCCGAACAGGGCAGTGGGATCGACCTGCGGCGCGTGGGGGACGGGTGGCGGTTCTACACTCGTGACAAGTACGCGCCGGTCGTGGAGAAATTCCTGCTCGACGGGCAGCGCGCGAAGCTCACCAGGGCGGCGCTGGAAACCCTTGCCGTCATCGCTTATCGGCAGCCGGTCACCCGGTCGCGGGTGGCCGCGGTGCGTGGGGTGAACGTCGACGGCGTGATCCGCACCCTGGTCGTCCGGGGCCTGATCCAGGAGACGGGCACCGACGCCGAGACTGGTGGGATCCTGTACCGAACAACCGAGCTGTTCCTGGAGCGGTTGGGGCTTTCCTCCCTCGAGGACCTGCCCCCGATCGCTCCGCTGTTGCCAGAAGTGGATGCGATTGACGATGTCGAATAGCCCCGGGCCGGAAGGCATCCGGCTGCAGAAGGTGCTCTCCAACGCGGGAGTCGCCTCACGCCGGGCCGCCGAGGACCTGATCGATCAGGGCCGGGTGAGCGTCGACGGCAAGACCGTGCGCGAGCAAGGCATGCGAGTGGACCCGCTCAACGTCGTGATCCACGTCGACGGCGTGCGCGTCGTCGTGCGCGACGACCGGGTGTACCTCGCGCTCAACAAGCCGCGTGGTGTCCACAGCACTATGGACGACGATCGTGGTCGCCCGTGTGTCGGCGACTACCTGCGCGACCGGGTGGACAAGCTGTTCCACGTCGGCAGGCTCGACGCCGACACCGAGGGACTGCTGCTCCTCACCAACGACGGCGACCTGGCCCACCGGCTCATGCACCCCTCCTTCGAGGTCGCCAAGACCTACCTCGCCGAGGTGCCTGGTCCCGTGGCCCGTGACGTGGGCAAGCGCCTGCGTGAGGGCGTCGTGCTCGACGACGGTCCGGCGCGGGTCGACTCGTTCCGGCTGGTCGACAACTTCGCGGGCAAGGCGCTGGTCGAGGTCGTGCTGCACGAGGGCCGCAAGCACATCGTGCGGCGCATCCTCGAAGAGGTCGGGCACCCGGTACTGAAGCTGGTCCGCACCCAGATCGGCGACGTCTACCTTGGCAACCAGCGGCCGGGTTCGATCCGCGCGCTCAACCGCCCCGAGGTCGGCTCGCTCTACACGTCAGTGGGGCTCTGAGCCCGGCACGACTCATCCTTTAGCGCTGGGACCGTCCTGACAGGCAGGATGGTCCCATGACTGGCTGGGTACGTCCGATCAAGCGCGGCTGGGTCGTCCGCTCCGAAGTGCCCGGGCCGGACGTCGACGAGTTCGCCGAGAAGCACCGGGTCACCGCCGCGCTCGCCCAGCCGGGTGCGGCGCGTGGCACGCTGCTCGCCGTCCAGCATCCACACCGCACCCCCGCGGCGCTGGCGGACGGTCTCGGCCTGATCGAAGCCATGCCAGCGGCCCGACGCGCTCTCCAGAACCTGGTGATCGGCGCGTACCGGCCGATCGAGGACATGGTCGCCCCGTATCAGGTGGACGGTCCGGACGGGTCCGCCACCGGCCTGCTCTGCATGGTCGACCCCGCCGCCGTCGCGGGCGACGGCACCAGCCGGGTCGTGCACACCGAACAGGTTTATCCGGACGTCGTGGCCGAACGCGCGGCGGTCCTCGCCGGACTTGGCTGCGCCACCAGCGCCGCCCTGCTGGTCCCGGTGTCCGACGGGGAACTGCTGACGGCCGCCGTCACCGACGCGATCGCCGCCGCGGGTGCCCCCGCCGTCTCCACGGTGGACGCGGCGGGCCGCAGGCACCGGGTCTGGCTGCTGGGCCCCGGCCCCATCCGCGACGCGATCATGGCTGTGGCGTCGGCCCAGTCGCTGCTCGTCGCCGACGGAAACCACCGGGTCGCCGCCGCGGCCGCGGCGAAGCTCGACGGGATCCTCGCCCTGGTCACCGCCGGGCCACTGCTGCGAATCGGCGCCTTCCACCGCGTGCTGGCGGGCACCGGTCTGTCCGCTGAGGCGATGGCCGACGCGTGGCGGGCCTGTGGTCTGGTGGTCCGCGACGCGCCCGACGCTCCGGCCCCGACGGTTCCCGGCACTGTGGTCGTGCGCTGTGGGGGCCGGTCGCTGGTGGTGGAGCTGCCGCCGACCGATCCGAAGGACCCGCTGCCGCGCATCGATCACGCGGTGGTCGAGGACGTGATGGTGCAGCGGGCCCTGGGCATCGATCCCGAGGGCCTGAACGTCCGGACGCTGCCGAACGGCCGTGACCCCGGCGCGGACGCGGAGGCGATCATCCTCATCGCGCCGGTCCCGCTCGCCGACGTGCTGACGATCCACGCGGCGGGCCAGCGGATGCCGCGCAAGAGCACCTACTTCACCCCGAAGCCCCGCAGCGGCCTGATCCTGGCGGACTTGAACTAGGAGGCGGTCTTTCGCTTGAGCGCGTTGGCGACTGGCTCGACGACGCGCGCGGCGACCGGGCCGATGATCGCCATCAGCAGGACATACGCCGTGGCCAGGGCGGCGAGTTCGTCGTCGACGGCGCCCGCGCTCACCGCCAGGCCCGCGATGACGATGGAGAACTCGCCGCGGGCGACGAGCGCGGCGCCGGTCCTGGCCCGGCCCATCCGGGAGATGCCCTGGCGGCGCGCGGCCCACCAGCCGGTGGCGACCTTTGTCAGCGTGGTGACCACAGC
>DATLIA010000355.1:0-23882 GCA_035540215.1 Actinokineospora sp.
GGCGGTAAGGGTCCTGCACACCGGGCGGTCGGGCATGCACCGTGCTGGGCGTCGAGGTGGCGGGCGGGGTCGTCGGCGCGGCGCACCCGGCAACCAGCAGCGCCACCGCGGCGAAGAGGGTCGCTCGGGTCACGGCGCCCCCTGATCGCGGTAGCGCGCGACGGGTGGGACGGCCGGACCGAGGTCGGCCAGCCACTTCTTGTGGAGCCGTGTCCACGTGCCGTCCTGCCGCATCCGTTCCAGCACCCCGTTGACGAACCGGAGGAACTCGTCCTCGCCCTTGCCGACCGCGAGCCCGTGCGGCTCGTCGGTGAACCGGGGGCCGACGATCTTCATGGTCGGGTCCTGCGCGCGCAGCCCGATCAGCACGCTGTCGGTGGTCGAGACCGCGGCGACTTGGCCCTGCTGAAGCAGCACCAGGCAGTCGGTCCACTCGGCCACGCCGACCGGCAGCAGCGGCGGCTGGACCGGGCGCTCGGCGATCACCTTGATCGACGTGGTCTTGCTCGGCGCGCACACCTTCTGGCCCGCCAGGTCGTCGATCTCGTCGACGGTGGACGCCTTGGGCACGAGCACTCGCTGCCCGGAGTCGAAGTAGTCGCTGGTCATCCCGATATCGGCCAGCCGGGCGCAGGTGATCGTCATCGAGTCGGCGACGATGTCGACCTCGCCGGACTGGACCACGCTGATGTTGTTGGTGAAGTTGACCGCCCGGAACTGGACCTTGTCCGGATCACCCAGGATCGCCGCGGCGATCTCCCGGACGATGTCGATGTCGAACCCCTCCACGACACCGGTGTGCGGGTGCCGCGAGCCGAACAGGTTGAGGTTCTGGTCGACGCCCGCGATCAGCCTGCCGCGCGCCTGGATGCGGGCCATCGTGGTCCCCGGCGGCATCTCGCCGGGCCGGGGCAACTGGCCGCGCGGACTCAGGCTCCCGGCCCGCGGGTCACAGCTGGTGTCCGCCTCAGCGGGCCCTTCCGGGGTGAGGTCGGTGCCGGGCGGGAACACGTCGACAGCCCGGGGTGGCGGCGCGGCGACGGTGACGGGCGCCGCGCAGCCCGCGGCGAGCAGGAGCGCGAGCATGGCCGCCGCGCGGGTCACCGGTACTCCCGCAGCCGCGGCGTGATCCCGACGACGACCGCACCCGCGGCAAGTAGCAGCAGGACAAGCACTGCGAGATCGGCGGCGGACAGGTCACTGCCCGCCGCGGCCACCTCGTCGGTGAACCGGCGGTCCGCGGCGGCGATGGCCACGCCGAGCTCGCGGTCGATGGCGGCGGCGAGCACGCCGGTGCTGTCGCCATCGGTGCCGGTGGCGATCCGCACGGCCTGGTCGTAGGCGCCGTCGTCGTCCTGCTTGCGCAGTTCTTTATGCCGGTCGAGCCAGTACTTCCACGTCTTGGACGCGGTGTCGACCGGCCCGGTCGTGTCCGGCTGGCTCACCGCTTCGCGTGCCTTGGCGAGTAGGCCGTCGAGCTCACCCGCGGTCTGCTGGAAGTGCTCCTCGTACGGCTTGCCGTTGCCGCGGGCCACCAGCGTCAGCGCCTCGTCGCTGCGCGCGCCGAGCACCTCGATCCGCGCGTCGGCCAGCGCCCTGACCTGGGCCGCGCCGTCGACCCGGCTGGCGTCGACATGCCCGTTCGCCGACAGCGACGCCACCGCGAACCACCCGAGCCCGGCCAGCGCGAGCGCGGTGCTCGCCAGGAGCCCGGCGTTGAGCCTGCGGTTGGTCGCCCGGAACAGCCGATACTGCGCCACGACGAGGGCGCCGAGCGTCAGCAGGCCGAGGATCAGCGGCAGCAGGCCAGGACTCGCGGCTTCCCGCTGTCGCTCGGCCAATCGCGCGGACTCGGTCTCATAGAGCCGTTTCGCGGCAGGCAGCATGTGATCGCGGACCAGCCCGGATGCCTCACGCAGGTACGCCGCGCCCATCGGCAGACCCTGCCGGTTGTAGGTGCGGGCGGTCTCGACCAGCCCGGTGTAGATCGGCAGGTACCCGGTCAACTCCGCCACCGCGCCGAGCGAGTCACTCCCCGCCGCCCCGGCCGCCGCCGTACTCAGCGCCGACGCCGCCTCGGCGATGTCGGCGAGATACCGCTCCCGCTGCGCGGCGGGCTCCACCCCGCCACCGGCGAGAAACGCACCCGCCGCCGTGGCGTCGGCGTCGGACAGGCTCTGATAGGTGCGCACCGCGGCCGAGGTCACGGGACCGCCCCGCTGCGACACCTCCACCAGAAGGTCCCGCCGCTGCTTGATGTCGAGCGCCGCCGCCGTCCCGGTGCCGAGGACCAGCACGACCAGCGCCACGATCACCCCGGTCAGCGTGCCGGGCGGCCGGCGGGCCGCACGCACCACACGCTCGCGCACGACCGACACGGTCGATGTCATGGTGTGCGATTCCCCCTGGAGTTCATCACGCTGCGTGGATAAGCGTGCACGAACAGTTGATCGACCATAGCCCAGGACGCGTTACGGGGCCATGGTGACGATCATGGAGAGTAATGCCCCCGGGTCGGCTCGTGGGGCAGATCGATCTAGACGAACACCGACGTTCGCTTCTCGCACGCGCCATGCGGCCAACCGGCGCAGTCATGTCGAACTGTTAAAACGTCAGGTACCCGAACCCGTTGACCAACACATAGTCGGATGCGAATGTGCGTACGCGTCTGGCGCGAACCTGTAATTCCCCGATTCGCCGACCGAGTCCCGATGGCGAACCCGGGGACCTGCCGCACGCGCGGACGAATCCTCTCCCCTGCATCAGGAGGACAAGTTGAAGCGCAGATCAATCTCGGTCGCGGCCATCATGGCGCTGGCCGCGGGCGCGTTAGCCGCCGTCGTCACCGCGCCGAGCGCCGTGGCCGCATCCCTCGCCGCGCCGGATATCAGCGTGGCGAACGTGCAGGCGCACCTGACTCAGCTCAACACGATCGCCACTCAGAACGGCGGTAACCGGCGCGCGGGCAGCGCGGGCTACACGGCGTCGGTGAACTACATCAAGGGCAAGCTGGAGACCGCCGGTTACACCGTCGCCCTCCAGGACTGCACCAACTGCACCTACCGGTCGAACAACCTGATCGCCGACTGGCCGGGCGGGCCCGCCGACGACGTGATCATGTTCGGTGCCCACCTGGACGGCGTCTCGGCCGGTCCGGGCATCAACGACAACGGGTCCGGCTCGGCCGCGCTGCTGGAGAACGCGCTCGCGCTCGCGTCGGCCAACCCCTCGATGGCCAAGCACGTCCGCTTCGGCTGGTGGACCGACGAGGAGCAGGGCCTCAACGGCTCGGAGTTCTACGTCAACAGCCTGACCGCGACGCAGAAGTCGGCGATCAAGGGTTACTACAACTTCGACATGATCGGCTCGACCAACGGCGGCTACTTCATCAACCGCATCACCTCCACCACCGCGGCGCCGCTCAAGGCGTACTGGGACTCGCTGAACCTGCAGCCGGAGGAGAACGTCGAGGGCCAGGGCCGCTCCGACGACTACTCCTTCCAGCAGGGCGGCATCCCGACCTCTGGCTACGCGGCGGGCGCCAGCGCGAACAAGACCTCCGCGCAGGCGGCGAAGTGGGGCGGCACGGCGAACGCCGACTACGACCCCTGCTACCACGCGTCGTGTGACACCACGAACAACATCAGCGCCACGCACCTGGACCGCGCGGCTGACGGCATCGCTCAGGCCGTGTGGACCGCGGTCGGCACCGGCACCCCCGGCTCGCCGGTCGTGACCAACCCCGGCAGCAAGACCGGCGTCGTCGGCACCGCGGCCAGCCTGCAGTTGGCGGCCACCGGCGGCACCACGCCGTACACCTGGTCGGCCACCGGCCTGCCCGCAGGCCTGTCGGTCAGCACGTCCGGCCTGATCTCCGGCACGCCCACCACCGCGGGCACCTACAACGTGACCGCGACGGTCACCGACTCGGGCAGCCGGACCGGCAGCGCCTCGTTCACCTGGACGATCAGCACCGCTCCCCCGCCCGGGTGCTCCGGCACCAACGGCACGGATGTGGCGATCCCCGACAACACCACGGTGAACTCGACGATCACCATCGCGGGCTGCACCGGCTCCGCGTCTGCGACGTCGACCGTCGAGGTGCACATCCTGCACACCTACATCGGTGACCTCGTCGTCTCCCTGGTCGCGCCGGACGGTTCGGCCTACGTCCTGCACAACAAGACCGGCAGCGGCACCGACAACATCAACCAGACCTACACCACCAACGTCTCCACCGAGACGGCGAACGGCACCTGGACGCTGCGGGTGCAGGACACCGCCAGCCAGGACACCGGCACCATCGACACCTGGACGCTGAACCTCGGCGGCACCCCGCCGCCGCCCGGCTGCACCGGCACCAACGGCAACAACGTCGCGATCCCCGACAACACGACGGTGAACTCGACGATCGCCATCTCCGGCTGCACCGGCTCGGCGTCGGCGACGTCGAAGGCGGAGGTGCACATCCTGCACACCTACATCGGTGACCTCATCGTCTCCCTGGTCGCGCCGGACGGTTCGGCCTACGTCCTGCACAACAAGACCGGCAGCGGCACCGACAACATCAACCAGACCTACACGGTCAACCTGTCCAGCGAGACCCGCAACGGCACGTGGACCCTGCGCGTGCAGGACACCGCCAGCCAGGACGTCGGCACCATCGACACCTGGACCCTCACCCTCTGACGATCCACAATAGACAGTGGCCCCGGCGCGAACGCACCGGGGCCACTGTCTTTGATCCAGTCTTCGCGGGTCACGCAGTGAATTTGGGTGCCACTTCCCCACGGTTCCCCCATGGCAGCGGCCCCCGCGCCGTGGCCAGGCTCGGTACCGACCGGAGTTCGCGTCCCCTTGAATCGAACCCGGTGATCCGAGAGGAGTCCGATGTTCACGACATCCAGACCCGCCCGGGCGGGCGGGGCGGCGCGGCGGTTGGCCGCGCTGTCCGTGGCGGTCGTCGCCGCGTCCACCGTGGCCGCGCCGGCGCCCGCGCAGGCGGAGCCCAACGGGGTGAGCTCACTGCGCACAGGAATGACCTGGTCGGTGCTCGGCCAGTCCGGCGGTGCGGTTCACGTTGGTGCCGACGGACAGTCGAACGTCTACAGCGGTGACACCACCGTCGACCAGTACGTCTCCCTGCTGTGCCTGATGGTCGACGGCCGGTCCGCCCCGGCAGGCATCCCGTTCGACTTCTACAACGGCTGGGCACAGGGTGCGGTCAAGGCCTCCGCGCCGGTCCGCGGGGCGGACCTGACCTCCCGTGAAGCGGCCGACGCGTTGTGCGCGCAGCTCTACGGTCCGGGCTGGCGCCAGGCCGAGTTCCACGACGGTGGAGGCGGTTGGACGTTCTGGGCCGAGGGCGACATCCCGGCGGGCACGCGGATGTGGGCGGCGATCAACGACCAGCCCGCCAACCCGTGGGACTCCGAGGGCGACATGCCCGCGCCGATCGGCACGCCCGCCGACACCGTGGTCAAGACCCGCCTCACCGAGCTGTCGCAGCCGGTGCTGTCGTTCGCCCGCGACCAGCGGTTCCGGGACGTCGTGAACGCCGGTGTCGCGCGACGGTTCGACGGTGACGACAACGTCCCGCTGTCCACGCTGATCACCGACGCCGAGACCGCGGGCGCGGTGGACACCGGCTCCGCGGCATGGCAGACATTCAAGTCACAGGTCGCGGCCTTCGCCAATGTCGACGGCGTCGCCTACCTGCCGCAGCTGATGATCCCGAACTACCAGGACGGAGCGGTCGCCGCGGCCACCCCGACGCTTACGGTCGCCGAGACCGACCTCAGCCGCCTGGCCCTGCCGTCCTACACCGTCGACGGCAACGGGATCCTGCAGCCGGGTCCGATGGTGGACGAGGCCTACGCCGAGGCGAACGAGGTCTGGGTGCTCGGCACCAACGAGCAGCTCACGCCGGACGGCGACGTCGAGGCGGCCGCGACAGCGAGCAAGGACGCCACCGAACTGCGGGAGGCCGGGGCCGCCCGCACCCAGAGCGCGGCAGGCACCCAGGACGACCCTGCCTGCAACCCAACGGGCCTGCGTAACAACAGGGGCCTCGAATACATGCAGAAGTACAAGGTTCCGAACCCGGCCTCGGTCGAGCACTGGACCGCGAACCGGCTTGAGCCGCGGATGATCGCGGTCGGCAAGGGCGGCGCGATCCTCGTCAACAAGCCCTTCGGCAAGATCAACCGCAAGCGGGTGAAGAACTGGGTGGTGATGAACGAGTTCATCACCACCTGGGACCGCGCTGTCTGGGGTGACGTCATCGGCTTCAAGTGGATCGAGGAGGACAACGGCCCGAAGATCACGATCTCGCTCGGCCTCTCGTTGGCGCTCACCAAGAAGCTGAGCATCACCGGAAACGTCAGCGCGGTCTTCGAGAGCAAGCACGACGATATGGGCGAGGCCGCGGTCATGTTCGACGAGTCGACCTACATGGAGTACAGCACCGGCATCCTCAGATTCACCGAGTGCAGCGTCGGCGGCGACGGCGGCACCGGCAACGACAACCTCGCCCTGGCCGCGACGGCGGCGGCGTCGTCCACCTACCCCGGCTACTCCCCCGCCAAGGTCAAGGACGGCTCGCGCGACACATCCGTCGGTGGCGCCTCCAGTTGGGTGAACGCCGACCGCTACGCACCCAACGGCTATCTGCCGCAGTGGGTACAGCTCGACTTCGGGGTGAACAAGACCTTCAACAGGGTCGTCATCTACACGACCGCCGGCTACCCGATCCAGGACTTCAAGGTCCAGACCTGGAACGGGATCACCTGGGTCGACATGTGTTCCTATGTCGGGAACACCGCTGTCACCATCACCTGCCAGCCGGGCTTCTCCCGGACGTCGCGACTGGTCCGGGTCTACGGCACGAAGGGACCGGCCAATCAGCAGCAGTACGTCCGCGTGAACGAGTTCGAGGTCTACTGACCGACTGAGCCCACGGCCCGGCCCGCGCAGCGGCGCCGGGCCGTGGCGTCTCATGTGGACAGAACAGTGCCCGCGTAGCGGCTCAGCGCCGCCCGGTCCGGCTGCAGGGTCTTGGTGATCAGGCTGGCGACGTGCTTCTCCACCGTGCGCGGCGAGATGTGCAGCCGGGTGGCGATCGCGTCGTTGCCCATCCGTTCGCGCAGCAGCTCGAACACGTCGAACTCGCGCGCGCTGACCCCGTGTTCGCGCAGGACGGCGGGTACCCGGCCAGTACCGTCGCGCCGCTGCTGGACCGACGCGCCGAACTGGCGCAGCATGGCCCGGCACGCGCTGGCGACCGCGGGCACCTGGGCCTGGTGGAAGTACTCCTCGGCGCGGCGCAGCCAGCCGACCGGGTCGCCCCAGCCGTCCGCGTGGGCCGGTGGCGCGACCAGGCGCAGGCCGAGATGGCGGGCCATCGGGTAGATCTCGGCGGCCTGCTCGGCGGCGGACATGGCCGCGTCGGCGTCGTCGGTCCGCCCGCCCGCGCCGAGCAACGCGGCATGGGCCAACAGCACGAACTGCCGGTTCCACCGCATCCGGCTCACCGACTGGGCGCTGATCACGCGGTAGCGCTCCCAGGCCTGGGTCCGCTGTCCCGCGTCGAGCAGGGCGAGGACGTCCAACAGGAGTTCGAGGCCGTGGGTGCCGGACAGGTAGAAGGTGGTGGGGTTCTCCACCTCGAAGGCGCGCACCGCCGTGAGGTCCCGCCGCGAGGCGGCGGGGTCCTCCTCCAACAGCGCGCACAGCACCCGGGCCATGCCGACGGCGAGCACCTGTTGAGCGGCGAGTTCCCCGCCGAGCGACCGGAACTCGGCCAGGGCGGCCTCCATGTACCGGCGCCTGCCCTGGTGCGCGGCCAGTACCGCCTTGGTGGCCTGGACGTACCTGCACGTGGCGGCCAGCCGCAGCCGTGACACGGTCGCCCAGCACTGCTCGACCCGTTCGGTGGCGTCAGCGAACTCGGCGCGCAGCACCGAGTGCAGCGCCAGCACCGAGTCGATCACGTAGACCATGGTGACCACGCCGACGCGAACCGCGTGTTCCCTGGCCCGGTCCAGACCGCGGGTGTCGCCTTCGGCGAGCCAGTCGTTGATGCCCAGCCGGTAGAGCCCATAGACCCGGTACATCGGCAGGCTGTGTTGTCGGGCCAGCGAAAGCACTCGCTCGAAGCACGCCTTGGCCTCGTCGAGGTCACGTTCCCTTGCCACGATGCCGCGCACCTGCCAGGCGTCGCACTCGACCATGGGCAGGCCCGACCGCCGGGCGGCCGACTCGGCGCGGCGCGCGAGGTCCTCGGCCACGGCCATGCGGTCCTGGCCTGGCATGTCGAGCGCGAGGTAGGCGGCGATCACGTCCACCGGCGCGGTCTGCTCGTCGGTCGCCGCGGGCCCGAGCAGCGCCCGCGCGGCGGCGACGGCCGCGGCGCCGTCGGCCCACCGGCCCGCGAGGTAGGCGACCTT
Source organism: Actinokineospora sp. (assembly GCA_035540215.1). Lineage (GTDB taxonomy): Bacteria > Actinomycetota > Actinomycetes > Mycobacteriales > Pseudonocardiaceae > Actinokineospora. The sequence goes on from DATLIA010000355.1 coordinate 8,448, forward strand.
GGCCAGCCGCGTGTGCAGTTCGGCGCCGCGCGCGGCGTCGAGGTCGTCCCCGCCGACATGGTCGAGGGTGTCGGCCCACTGCAGGGCCCGGTCGAACTGGCCTGCCTCCGCCAACGCGGGCAGCAGCGCGACGAGCACATCGGCGCGGAGTCCGGGATCGGCCGCGGTGCGCAGCAGCCGCTCCGCCTGTTCCAGCAGCGCGACGGCGGAGGTCGCGGCGCCGTCGGCGAGCGCGCGGCAGCCTGCCTCGGTGAACAGCCGCACGGCAGCCGCTGTGTCGCCCGCGGTCTGCCGCAGCGTCGCGACGACCTGACACCACTCGCCTGGCAGACCGGGATAGCCCTCCTGGACCGCGTCCGCGGCGCGGCCGCAGATGTCGGCGCGCTCGCCAGGGGTCAGTCCGACCAGCAGCGCCTCGGCGGTGAGCGGATGGCGGAAGGCGTACCAGCCGGGCGCGGTGTCGTCCGGGGCGATCAGGTGCGCCTCGACCCCGGCGTGCAGGTGGCTGAGCAGGCTGCGGTCATCGATCGCGGTGACCCGCTGCAGCACCGACAGCGGGAACCGCCGCCCGATCACGGCGGCGACGGACAGCACCGAGCGGCCCTGCGGGCCGAGCCGGTCGGTGCGCCCCGCCAGGCTGCGGACCAGGGCGACCGGCAGGTCGGCGCGAGGTGTGCCGACCATCCGCCAGCCGCCGCCGGTGTGGGTGAGCTGGGCGTCGGCGAGCATGGCCTGGAGAAGTTCCTCCACGACGAATGGGATACCCGCGCTGTTGTGCCACAGGTGGTCCAGCGCGGCGGTGGGCAGGTCGCCTGGATCGGCCTCCAGGCAGGAGGCGGCGAGCAGTTCCACCTCGGCACGGCTGATCCCGCCAAGTTCGATGATCTCGGCCGCCCCGCGCCGCGCCGCGTTCCTGGCGAGGTCCAGCGCGGCGGACGGCTCGTCGCGGATCGTCGCGACCAGGGTGACCGGCTGATCGTCGAGGTTGTCGAGCAGGTACTCCACGACCGCGAGCGTCTCGGCGTCAGCTTCCTGCAGGTCGTCGAGCACGAAAAGGCAGCCGTCCCCGGCGCCGATGTCGGAGATCAGCCGCAGCACCGCCTCAGCCAGCACGACAACCGAGGCGCGAATGCTGTCGGGCTCACCCCACTCTGGGATGAGGATGCCGAGGGCGGCCCGGTAGGGCCCAAGGGCGGTGCCGTCGGGTTTGCCGTCGCCGCGGAACAGCGACATGAGCGCCTCGGCCAGCGGCCGGAACGGGACGATGGGTCCCACCGCGCTGCCCCGGCCGCGGAGAACGCGGGTGCCGCGCCCGGCCGCCGCCGCGGCGGTGTGCATGGCGAGACGGGTCTTGCCGACGCCGGGTTCGCCGACGATGAAGACGGTGGTGCCGCGCCCGGCACGGGCCCCGTCGGTCGCGCGGCTGAGCCGGGTGACTTCGCCGTCGCGGCCGACCAGGTGGGAGGACCGCAGGTGCACGGGCTGAAATCTAGCGAGATCCCGCCGAGTTCCGTAGCCGCCGCAGGGGTTCTCTTCGCGCCGACAGGGCGACTCGGTGTCGCCGAGTCGCCCCGCTGTCCGTCGTCAGCCCAGGCCGCCGATGCGGGAGGTCTCGGTGCTCTCGGTCAGCGTGACGATGGTGACGCCGATGCTGAGCGCGAGGCCCGCGAGGACCGCGACCCTGGCGCTGACCCGGTCACGGACGGGAAGTCGCATCTCGCCCGCGGGTGTGTCCTCGGCGGGCTGCGTGTCGTCGTTCATCGGGAACCCCTTCTTGTGGTCGTTGTTTGCGCGGCGGGCCTGGTTGCAGGGTGAGCGCCGATGGGACGGTGTCCGGGAAACCCGCTCTGAGCAGGCCGTAGCCGATACCCGACAGGCCAGTGAGCAGCCCTGGGGTCGGCACTTCGTCAGGGGTGCCGCAGCGCGGGCCGTGGTGGGCGAGTTCGCCGAGGAGCACGCTCACCCGGCTGCGGGCCGCGATGGCTGCGGCGGGCGTTGTGGACGCGTGCTGGGTGAGCATGTCGATGACGCCGGTCTCGCCGTGGCACAGGGTCATGTCGCGAAGGGGCGGCTGCACGGCGAGCGCCTCGATCACCCTGGCGTGCGGCGCTTGGGCGAGGTGGCCCGCCATCCCAGAGCACCAGCCGGGCGTGCTCGGCAGCGGCTGCGGTGTCGACCTGCCCAGCGCCCAGGCGACGCCCGCCGCGCCGGTGGCGAAGCCGGAGGTCGCGGGAACGGGCGCGGCGGCGAGTCGGGCGTGGTAGCGGGCCGCGAGGGTGACCGCGGACGTGAGAGCGTGTTCGGCCACGACCGCGGACATGGCGGCGAGACCGCCCGCGTTCCCCGCGGCGAAACCGCAGTCGCCGGTCTCGACGTCGGACAGCACGGCTATGGCCGAGTCCAGCCACGAAAGGACCTGCGCGTCGTCCAGCAGGGTGGTCAGCCGCGACAGGGCGTAACAGACACCACCGAGGCCCAACGTGGCACCCGGTCCGACTTCGGCCGCGAGATCCGGGAGGGCGGCCATCGCCGCGATGAGCCCGGGGATCGGGGTGATCGCGCGAGCGGCCAGGTCGCGGTACCGGTCCACGCCCGCGAGCCGCGCGAGCTCGGCGAAGAACAGGGCGACTCCGGTGAACCCGTCGCCCAGCGCGGCACCCATCGGCAGCACGGCCCAATGGCGGTCGTCGACCAGTTGCAGACCGAGCCAGTTGACCCGCGCGTCGCCACCCAGCGCGCCCGCCGCGATCTGGTCGGCGATGCCGCACGCCGCCGCGGTGATTCGGTCGGGATCGGGCGACTCGGCCGCGACCGGGGCCTGCATCGCGTCCGTGTGATGGGGCGGAGTGCCGGTGGCACGGATGGCGAACGCGGCCTCGATCAGCCAGTGCTGGTCACGGCGGTCGACATCGCCCATCGTGGTGATCTTGCCCTGAGCCGCGGCCAGGCCCGTGGCAGCGAGCACCCCATGGATCGGCGCGCCGTCGAACGGGTGCAGCGCCATGGAGTCCGGGGTGGTGGTGAACAGCGGGATGTCGCCACGCCAGAGGTCAGTGATCTCGTGGGACACGAGTGGGGCACGCACTGGGTCGGCCGCGTCGCACAGCAGGCCGAAGACATCCTCACGGTCAGCCGCGTCGCGCAGCACGTCGGGGTGGGTGGACTCGTCGAGCAGGGTGCCGTACAGCTCGGTCGACCGCACCACGACCCGGATCGCGTCGCCCGAACACCGTGCCAGCAGGCCCGCGAGTTCCGCCCGGTGCGCGACGATGGCGTCGTAGCCGACCCGAAACCCCTCCAGCAGGGCCGACCGGAAGTCCCTCGGCTCGACGGCGCGCCCACCCGCACTCGGCCGGTTCGACCCGGCGCGGGCCGCGGCCGCCCGGCGGACCAGCCGCATCCGGTCGGTGCCCGCGTCGGCCCAGTCGACCACCTCACGCGGCTGCACGCCCGGATCCCCACCCAGCCCAGACACGTCGAGGGCGCCGAGTTCACCGATGATCAGATGCGGCAGCAGTGCCGTGCGCAGCACCGAGCAGGCGAGCGCGTCGGCGGCGGGGTCGGGACCGGCGGTCCGCGGATGCGGCAGGGTCGGGTGGAACAACGTCTCCACGTCGATCAGGACCGGCTGGTCCGCGTGCGCGATCAGGTTCTCGTGGTGGAAGTCCGTGCCGCCGAGCGCGTGCAGCAACGCGAGCAGCGCACCGAGTCGGCGGTAGTAGGTGTCGACGTCGGCGACCCCGTCGCACGGCAGCGGCCGAACGAACTCCACCCAGCCGTACCCATCACCACACACGGCTCGTGGCACACAGGCCCGCAGCCTGCCGACCTTGCCGCCCAGCCAGTGCGTGATCTCCCCGAAGTGGACCAGCAGACCGACCGGCCGCGGCTTGTAGACCACCGCGGCTCCACACGCGAACCGCAGGATCGCGACGGATCGGCCCCCGTGGTGCGGGTCGCCACCCGCCGCGTCCACCGCGAGGAGCGGCCCAGCGTCGGCGCCGGTCAGCGCCATGGTGATCGCGTCCCGGTCGGCGACAAACCGGCCGAGGGCCTCGACCAGCGCGTCCGCGGCGTGCAGACAGGTCTGCCCGAGCACTCGCGCGAGCACGGGATACGCGCCGAACAGCGCGGCCAGCCCGTCGCGGGTGCCCGTGCTCGCGACGAACGCGGCGAACCGATCCCGGCTGGTCGCGCCCGGCAGCGCGGCCCGCTTCCGACCCAGTTCAAGCACCAGCGTCCGCGCACCCGCCCTGGCAAGTTGATTCCCCAGCCGACTGGCCCATCCGTCGCACACCGCGTCCAGGTCGACGATCCCCGGATCGGCATCGACCCGACGCTCGACCATGGCATGGGCGGCACGGGTCAGCGGCCGAAACGCGGCGGCGAAGTCGGTGACCGACCCCGCGACCTTGACGAACCCGGTCTCTGACACGGGGGCCGAGGCGACCGCGGCGTCAATGAAGTCCGCCCAATTCGGCCGTCCGCCGTCGCGTTCCGTCGGCCGTTGGCCCGCCGTCCACCACGACCGCGACCGCGCGGTGTCCTGGTCCGATCCTCGACTCACCTCGGAGAGCCTGGCGAAACCCGCATACGGAGCACATGGGGAGTTGCCCCCCATATTCCGCCCGAACGCGAATCGCACCTGATCGGGGCAACGCTCAGCCGCGCTCGAACCGCGGTCGCGTTCGGAACTCCGGTCGATACCCCATCACCTGAGGGCCCTTGCCCGTGCCGAAGAGCCACGCGCCGGTCGGCGGGTCCGGCGCGAGACTGCCATCCAACAAAGCGACGAAACCAGCTGCGACGTCCAGCACCCGAGATACCTCCACCCGGTCGCCGGTGCGCGAGAACCCACCGGCGACCGGCAGGTCATCAACGATGATCCATTCGCGAAGGCTCTCGACCGGGATATCGCCCACCTGAACAGCGCGTTGCCTCGCCGCCACGGCGATAGCCAGCAATTCGCCGACTCGCTCGTCGGTCGACTCGCCCGCGTCCGCGCCGAGTTCGGTGATCGCCGCCGCACCGCGCCACTGCTCGGCCTGCGTAGCCAACCACGGTTCGCACGCGGCCCCGCGCTTCGCGATCTCCTCGACCAGGTACGCGAGCCACACCCCGAACGCGTCATCGAGCGCCCAGAAACCCCGCTGCCCAAATGTGAAGGTCGTCGCCTTGCTCATCTCACTCCTGGGCCGGGTCGGACGGCGTCCACTCGTAGGTGCCGCCTGGGCATCGCGCCCGTCGAGGTCGACATCGTGGAACAGCGGCGTGCCGTTGAGGTCGAAGATCGTCCGGCGCTTGCCGGGACTGGCCCCCAGAGTCCCTGGTCAAGACCCCTTACTGCTACCGGTATTCACCCGGACGTGTCACTGCCGATCGACGCCGTCGCGGATCTTCGGCCGTGTCAGCGGCGGCCGAGGAGCGGGGGCGGGTAGCGTGGCGCCAAGTCCTTGTCTGGTGGAGGGTTCGCCGTGACCGATGTCGATCTTGTGGCCAGGAAGCTCGCACGCCGGTTCCAGGTGTGGGACTACGACGGCAACGGGCTGGTCGAGCGGGTCGACTTCGTCCGCCGCGGCCGCAGGCTGGCCGTGGGCCTCGGCTACTCCATCGGGTCGCCGGAACACCAGGTGATCCACGAGACCCTGGTCCAGCAGTGGGACGCGCTCGCCGCCGCCGCGGACGCCGACGGGGATGACAAGATCACCGAGTCGGAGTACGTCACGGCGTTCACGAGCCTGATCATCGATCACCCGGAAGCCTTCGACGAGCTGTACGCGCCCCTGATCCGCCTGACCATGCACCTGGCCGACGCCGGTGGTGACGGCAAGCTCGACCGGGCCGAGTGGCTGAACTGGTCGACCGGCTACCTCGGCCAGTCCGCCGACGACGCGGCCGCGTCCTTCGACCTGCTCGACATCGACAGCGACGGGCACGTGTCCACCGAGGAAGCCCTCAACGGCGTCCGCGAGTTCTACCTGGGCACCGATCCAAAGGCCGACACGAACCTCCTGCTCGGCCCACTCGACCAGTAGCGTGCCAACCTAGGTCCGGTTTACGCGCAAGGCCGCGACGGCTTCCCAGGCCGAAGTGCGGATGCTCTGGGTGACCCGGTCGACGGCGGCGGCGACCTGAGTCGCCGATCGCAGACCGGTGACCACCGACGATGTCGACCAGTGCGCCAGCGGGAACTGCATCGCGAGCGCGGGCAGCGTGGTGCCGTAGTCCGTCGCGGCCCTCGCCAGGTCCCGCGCATGCGCGAGCAGTTCGGGCGGCGCGGGCCGGTAGTCGAAATGCGCGCCGTCAGTGGGCCACTCGCCTGCCAGGAGCCCCGAGTTGTACGGCGCGGCCGCGAGCACTGACACCCCGCGCCGGGCGCACTCGGCCATGAGCTCGGCGCCGCTGCGGTCGACGAGGGTCCAGCGCCCGGCGAGCATGACCACGTCGATATCGCACTCGCGCACGATCCGCAGCGGCGCCTGCCACTGGTTCATGCCGACGCCGATCGCGCGGATCACGCCCTCGTCGCGCAGCTCCACCAGTGCCGGGATGGCCTCGGCGATGGTCTGGTCGACGAAGTCGTCCGGGTCGTGCACCAGCACGATGTCGACGCGGTCCATGCGCAGCCTGCGCAGGCTGTCGTCCAGACTGCGGCGCACCCCGTCGGCGGAGTAGTCGCGGCGGCGGGTGAGCGTGTCCGGGACCGCGAACCCACCGGCTGCCAGGTCGGAGCCGGTCGTGTCGGGGTTGGGCTCCAGGATCCGGCCGACCTTGGTCGACACCACGAACTCGCTGCGCCGCTTGGTGGCGAGATAGTCGCCGAGCCTGCGTTCGGAGAGGCCGAGCCCGTAGTGCGGCGCGGTGTCGAAGTAGCGCACGCCCGCCGACCACGCCGCGTCCAAGGCGTCGAACGCGGCATCGTCGGTGGTCTCGGCGTAGAGGTTGCCGATGGGCGCGCAGCCGAAGCCGACCTCGGTCACCCGCAGGTCGGTCCGGCCGACCTTCCGGACGCCGATCACCTGCCACCGCCCAGCCGGTACCACCGCTGAGCGGTGCCACCGAAGATCTGCTGCCGCTCATAGGGTGTGCAGTGTTCGACAAGGGTCTCAGTGATCGCCACGACATCCTCGTAACCTGCCCGGAGGATCGATACCGGCCAGTCCGAGCCGAACATGACACGCTCGGCGCTGAAGCTGTCGACCAAGTGCTCCGCGAACGGCCGCAGGTCGTCGAGTGCCCACTCAGGCCTAGCCTCGGTGAGGAGTCCGGACAGCTTGACCGCGGCGTTCTCGTGAACGGCCAGACCGCTGATCATCGCGCGCCAAGGGTCGAGTTCGCCGTCGCCGATCCTCGGCTTGCCGCCGTGGTCCAGAACGAACCTCAGGTGCGGGAGGTCGCGCACGGTCTCCACCGCGGCGGGTAGCTGCTCAGGGGTCACCAGCAGGTCGTAGACCAGCCCGGCGTCGGCGACCGCCCGCAGCCCGGCGCGCACGTCGGGCCGCAGCAGCCACCGCGGGTCGGGCTCGCCCTGCACCTGGTGGCGGACGCCGACGAGGTACTGGCCGCCGGGCAGCGCGGCCAGCTCGGCCAGCCGGTCGGCCACCGCCGGGCCGGTGAGGTCGACCCAGCCGACGACGCCGAGCACGAAGTCGTCGGCGGCGGCGAGCGCGAGGAACTCCGGGGTCTCCTCCGGCACGCAGATCGTCTGCACCAACACGGTTCCGTCGATCCTGGCCTTGGCCAGTTTCGGACCGAGCTCGTACATGTCGAACGTGCGTCGCAGCGCGGGCAGATCGATCGTCCACGGCTGGTCCCGCACGTCGAGGTCCCATAGGTGGTGGTGCGCGTCAACGCGTCTGGCGGCGTCAGTCATGGTGGAAGACCTCGGTCATGGGAGCCCACCACTGGCCGGGCTCCGCGGTGTCGACAGGCCGCTGGCACGGGTCGGTGAGCTCCCACCACTGGCGGGTGACCGGGTCAGCGGCCATCCGTGCCATGTCGGCGTCGAAGTCGTCGCCGACGTATTCGAAGTAGGAGAACAGGAAACCGTCCCGCAGGAAGATCGAGTAGTTGCGGATGTTCGCCACCGACAAGGTGCGCAGCACGTCCGGCCACGCGTCCGCGTGCAGGTCGCGGTACTGCTGTTCCTTCTCCGGCCGCAGCCGGATCACTGCGGCGTAGCGCTGCGATCGCATCGAGAGTCCTATCCAGCACGCGGCCAAGGGGCACAACCAAGACCTAACATAATTCGTATGACGTATACCGTCAACTGGTTGGACTGGATTCGTCAGACGAATGACCTAAGGGTGTCATCGATCTAAGCTGTCGACCATGCAGCCGTTCCCGGAAGAACCCCAGGACTTGCACCCTTGGCCCAGACGCCCGAAGCGTCTGGCCACGGCGGTGGTCGAGGAGCTCACCGACCGCATCGTCGGCGGCGAGCTGCCCAGCGGGTCGGTGCTGCCGATCGAACCGGTGCTCTGCGAGATGTTCGGGGTCAGCCGGACCGTGGTCCGCGAGGCGGTGAAGTCGCTGGAGGCCATGCGACTGGTCCGCGCCCAGCAGGGCCAGGGCACCACCGTGCGCCACTTCGAGGAGTGGGACCTGCTCAACCCGGTCGTCCTGGCCGCGTCGGTCCGCCACGACGCCGAGATGGCGATACTCGACGACCTGATCGACACCCGGTGCGCCCTGGAGAGCCAGATGGCGGCCCAGGCCGCCGAGCGCGCGACCGACGCCGAAGTGGAGGCGATCAGCGCGCACATGGCCCGGCTCTACGACGAGGTCGACGACCCGGCCAGGTACCTTCGTGCGGACCTCGCCTTCCACGACGCGATCATGCGGGCGTCGGGCAACCGCCTGGCCCGCGCGGTGATCCACACGATCAACGCCGAGGCGTTCCGCAGCTTCCGGTACCTCGGCGAGACCACTCCCGCCGACTGCCGCGAGTCCAATGTGGCCCATCAGGCGATCCACGACCGCATCGTCGCGCGCGACACCGGCGGCGCGGACACCGCGATGACCGACCACATCCGAGGTTCCTGGCACCGTAGGCGCCCCAAGGATGGGGCCCGCCCACCGAAACGCGCCGCCGCCGACAGCTGAGGTCCCGGCGGTACCGATTGGTTTTGTTACCATCCCAAATAATTACTGGGCGGCCGGAGAGCGGGTTGGGGATGGAGGACGGCGCGAGTCGTGCGTCGATCCGGCGGTCGAATCTCGGGTTGGCGCTGCGCCACCTGCGGTCCGGGCCACGGTCGCGAACCCGACTGGCCCAGGACATGGGGCTACCCAAGGCGACCGTAACCGTATTGATCGCCGAATTGGTCGACCGCGGCCTGGTCCGGGAGGGCGAGGTCACCCGAGCAGGCACCATCGGCCGCCCGCCACTGGAGCTGGAACTCGACGGACGCGCACTGTGCGGGCTCGGTGTGGAGATCTCCGTCGACTACGTGCGTGCCGTCGCGCTGGGACTGGCGGGCGAGGAACTACTCGACCGCAGGGTCACCATCGAGCGTCCGCAGGACTCCGGCCCGGTCCTCGACGCGGCCGCCGACCTCGTCCGCGACGTGATCGCGAGCCTCAAGACAATGGGCCGGGTCCCGGTCGGCGTGACCATCGCGGCGCCTGGAGAGATCGACCGCGACCTCGGCACCGTGGTGTTCGCGCCGAACATGGGGTGGGCGCGGGTGCCCGTGGTCGCGGAGATCCTCGCGCGCCTGGGGTCGGACGCCCCTCCGGTCGCCATCGACAACGACGCCCGGCTGGGCACCGTCGCCGAATACGCCGTCGCGTCCACCGAGGGGGTCCAAGACCTCGTCTACGTCCGCGGCGAGGTCGGTATCGGCTGCGGCTTCATCGCCGGAGGCAGGCTCGTCGTCGGGTCTACGGGGTTCGCGGGCGAGATGGGCCACGTGCGGCTCAACACCGAGCCCGTGCGCTGCGCCTGCGGCAGGCTGGGCTGCTGGGAGACCATGATCGGCTTCAACGCGCTGCTCAACGACGTGGCAGAGCCGGGCGACCCGCTGTTCGACGCCGCCCGCGACCTCGAGGAGCGGCTGGCCGAGATCCGGGTACGCGCCGAGGCGGGCGACCGCAGGACCCTGGCCGCGCTCGACCGGGTCGGCGCGGACCTCGGCCTGGGGCTGGGCATGCTGATCACCGTGCTGGACCCGGCCGTCGTCGTGCTCGGCGGATATTTCGCGCATCTCGGCGAGTTCCTGGTCGACCGGGCGCAGTCGGCCATCGACGAGACCGTGGTCGCGCCGCGCACCGGGAAGTGCGAGCTGCGCCTGTCCCAGCTGGGCTTCACCAGCGCGGCCCGCGGCGCGGCGCAGGCCGTGCTCGACACCGTCTTCCACGACCCGACGGTCGCGGGCTGACGAGCCGCGAATAAACCCGACTCTTGACCGCGATCCAGATTAGTTCCACTATTAGTCGAACTTAACGCCCTCCGGGGGACACTGTCCCTGATCACCTGGAGTCCCAAAATGCGCCTGGTCCCTGCGCTGCTCTCGTTAGCCCTGATAGTCCCGCTCACCGTGGTCGCCGCGGAGTCCCCAGCCGTGGCCGCGACCTCGCTCGGCGACGTGGTACCCGTCCCGGTCTCCGTGGCGCCCGCGTCCGGCGTGACGTACACGCTCCCGTCATCGGCCACGATCTACGCCGGCTCCGGCGCGACCACGGTCGCGGGCCAGCTCGCCGCGCTGCTGCGCCCGTCGACCGGCTACGCGCTGCCGGTGGCGACGGCGCCCAGCCAGCCCACCGACGGCATCACCTTGCTGCTGTCCGGGGCGCCCGCCCAGGTCGGCCAGGAGGGCTACCAGCTCGACGTCACCGGGTCGTCGGTCGTGCTGCGCGCCCAGACCGCGGCGGGCCTGTTCCACGGCGCGCAGACGCTACGCCAGCTCCTGCCCGCGTCCGTGGAGAACACCACCGCGCAGGCCGGGCCGTGGACGGTTCCGGGCGGAAGGATCATCGACTACCCGCGCTTCGGCTACCGCGGCGCGATGCTCGACATGGCGCGCCACTTCCTGACTCCCGCCACGGTCAAGCGCTACATCGACCAGCTCGCGCTCTACAAGATCAACCAGCTGCATGTGCACCTGACCGACGACCAGGGCTGGCGGATCGTCGTCGACTCGTGGCCGAACCTGGCGACCTACGGCGGCAGCACGCAGGTCGGCGGTGGCGCGGGCGGCTACTACACCAAGGCCGAGTACACCGACCTGGTCAACTACGCCGCGGCCCGGCACATGACGATCGTGCCCGAGGTCGACATGCCCGGTCACACCAACGCCGCGCTCGCCTCGTACGCCACCCTCAACTGCAACGGCGTCGCACCCGCTCTCTACACGGGCACCGCGGTCGGCTTCAGCTCCCTTTGCATCTCCAAGGAGCTGACCTACACCTTCATGGACGACGTGCTCCGCGAGCTGTCCGCCCTCTCCCCCGGCCCGTACATCCACATCGGCGGCGACGAGGCTCACTCCACCCCCTTGGCGGACTACAACACGTTCCTCAACCGCGTTCAGCCGCTGGTCGCCGCCAAGGGCAAGACGGTCATGGGCTGGCACAACATCGGCACCTCCGACAACTCCCCCAACCGGGTCGTGCAGTACTGGGGCGAGACGACGAGCGACAGCATCGTCACCAGCGCGGTGAACAAGGGCGCGAAGGTCCTCATGTCGCCTGCCAACAAGGCCTACCTGGACATGAAGTACAACTCGTCGACGCCGATCGGCCTGTCGTGGGCGGGCTACATCGAGGTCCGCGACGCCTACGACTGGAACCCCGGCACGCACCTGTCCGGTGTCGCGGAGTCCAATGTGGTCGGTGTGGAGGCGCCGCTGTGGGGCGAGACCGTGGTCACCCAGGCGCACATCGACCTGATGGCCTTCCCCCGCCTGCCCGCTATCGCCGAACTCGGCTGGTCGCCGTGGTCGACCCACAACTGGGACGGCTTCAAGGCGCGCCTGGCCCAGCACGGGCCCCGCTGGAGCGCGATGGGCATCGGCTACTACGCCTCGTCCCAGGTGCCGTGGCCGTCGAGCGGCACCACGACCACGATCGTGAACCAGGCGTCGAGCCGGTGCCTGGACCTCCCGGCGAGCAACACCGCCAACGGCACCCAGCCCGCGCTGTGGGACTGCCACGGCGGCGCGAACCAGAAGTGGGACCTAACCGCGAGCGGTGAACTGCGCGTCACCGTCAATGGCGTCACGAAGTGCCTTGACGTCAACGGTGGCGGGACGGCCGACGGCACGGCGATCATCATCTGGTCCTGCCACGGCGGGGCGAACCAGCGCTGGACGTTCAACAGCGCCAAGCAGATCGTCAGCCAGGCGTCGGGCAGGTGCCTGCAGGTGGCGGGCGACGCGACGGCGAACGGGTCGCTGATCAAGCTCTACACCTGCCGCACCACCAATCTCGGCAGCCAGACGTTCGTCCGCACCTGATCCGGAGGTGGCTCCGAGCCGGTCGGAGCCACCTTCTTCAGGTCACACGTCGTCCCACGCCAGCGAGCTGATCCGCCAGCCATCAGGCGTCTTGACGAACTGAATGGTCTTGTGGCCCGCGCCCTCGAACCACTCACCGTTTCGGTAGCCGGACTTGCGATAGTGGCTGAACCGCTGAGCGACAGTTCCACGGATCTCTGTTCGCTCAGCGGTTTCCCACTCGGAGAACTCGGCAAGCGTCCCGTCGGTGAGGATCGTCCGCCGAGGTGCGATGAACGTGTCCACGCCATCGATCACGGGCTCCCCGCCGACGTTCTTGATGATCATCCCTTGTGGAATGAAGAGGTCGCGGACAGCGTCGAGGTCGGGCTTGCGCCCCGCGGTGTTCGTGAACGCGCCGAGGAAGGCGTGCGTCAGCCGGTCCAACTCGGCCTTGACGTCGGCCGGTTTGGTCTCCTCGGACCATTCAGTGGCGAGAACCGACCAGACCTGCTGATCGCGCCGAACACCTTCGGCACCCGCGACAACCTGCCGCAGCGTCCCGTCCAGAGACATACCCAGACGCTTGGCAACGTTGGCGCTGCGGGTATTGGCGGGCTGAGTGCGCCACTCGACGCGAGCCAGTCCCCTGACCTGGAACGCCCAGTCGATCATCATCCGGACGACCTGGGCGATCAGCCCTCGCCCTTCGGCCGACGGTTCGAGCCAGCAGCCGATCTCGCACACCCCGTGCGCGGTGTCGAAGCTGACGAACATGGTGCCACCGACGAGAGTGCCGTCGAGCCAGATGCCGTAGAGACGCCGCCGGTCAGCGGCTTGACCGTCGGCGTAGCGCTGCAGCAGGGCCCGCGCGCCGTCGAGGTCGGACACCACAAACCCCGCGCCGACCCACGGCGCGATATGCGTTCGGGCACGGTCGATATGGGCCAGAAACTCTTCGGCGTGCCATGGCTCGATCGCGCGCAGCTCGGCGTCTCCGCGCAGCGGGATGGCGAACATGGACCTCCATTCACATAACAAGCGTTGCGCGAATGTATCCTCCCGGTATGCCGCGCCACAAGGGAGACCACGACGCCCGCCGCCGCGATGTGTCCGCGGCTGTGTGGCGGGTACTGGCCGCCCATGGGTTCCGTGGGCTGACGATGCGCGCGGTCGCCTCCGAGATGGGCGCGACGACCGGCCTGCTCACCCATTACTTCCCAAACAAGAAGGACCTCGTCGCCCACGCCCTGACCTTGCTCGACGAACACCGCGCGGCCCGACCGCGACCGACAGCGCCCGAAGGCTTCGCCGCCCTGCGCGCCGGGCTCATCGACGTGCTGCCCCTGACCCCGCGGGCAGCCGCGAGCAACCGGGTCTGGGTCAGCTCGTGGGACGCCGCCCTGGCCGACCCGGACTTCGCCGCGGGCCACGCCTCCCGGTACGGACGCTCACGGGAGCGGATCCGCGACCAGGTGCGCACGGCCCAGGACATGGGCGAACTGCCGCCCGCCGACCCCGACGACGTCGCCGCGGCACTCCAGTCCTTCACCCTCGGCCTCACGGTGCAGGCGTTGTTCAGCCCGGAGGAGTTCCCTGCCGACCGTCAGATCGAGCTTCTCGACAGCTACCTCGCCCGCCTGCGTCAGACCGGGTAGAGGCGGACGGCCGACGCCGGGACCGCCAGGGTGAGTTCGGCACCGGGGACGAGGTCGGCCGCGTCCCGGGACGGCAGGTCGACGGCGATGCGCTCGCCGCCGCAGTGCACGTGGACCCGGGTGATGGCGCCCAGGTAGATCGGGACGTCGACCACCGCCGCGGAGCAGGTCAGCCGGTTCGAGGCCGACGCGGTCGCGCTGCGCCGGTGGGACGACCAGGCCAAGGACCCGGCCGCGCCGACGCCGGACTTCGACCACTTCCGCGACCTGCTCGGTGGCCTGCTCCGGGATTGACGCGCCGCGCGAGGTCGGCGTCATGGTCGCCGAGGTATGCGATCTCCCAGTCGAGCACTCCTGTGACGTTGTATTCGCTGTACGACGATCCGAGCGTTTATCAGCGCCTGCTCGATATCGGGCGAACCATGATGCGGGCGCTGCCCCGGGGCGCGTTCCGCGCTCAGATCGGTGACGCGCTCGTGGCCGTTGCGCGGAGGTCTGTGCGGTAGGTCCGTCTTGGCCTTGTTGCGGCCGCACCATCGGGTGAAGGTGGGTGATCACGCTGTGTCCGAGGCTTCGGCAACCGCGGAGCCGGTCCAGCCGGCGACCGCGACCGTCGAACTTCCCGAACGCGCCTTCCAGATCTGGAGTGCGACGGGCTGGGTCAGCCCCACCATCGCCTACACCATCCACATCGGACCCTCGGTGGCCGACACCAGGATCACCATCCAGTTCGCGTAGCGGCAGACAACCGTGTCGATGAAGTACGCCTTTCGTGGCGACCCCCGCCCGAATCGGGCGCGGCCGGACTACCCACAGAGCGCATGAGCGGTAATACGACTATCACCGGGGGCCGAATTGGTGATTGTCGCGCGAACATGGCCGAACAACGCGTTTCCGGGTAACAAAGTCGTCGCGCTGACGACTTAACAGACGGTGACAGGCCGTAAGCGGTAAGAGACAACGACCAAGTAAACACAGCCGCACACCCGAGCTGCCGAGTGCACACATTGACTCGGCAGCAATTTGGCGCGCCATTCATACCGCAAGCCGAGGAAACGTCATCCGCCGACGCCACCAGCGCGTCGCGGAACTTCCATAATTATAGGGAAAGGTATCCATGTTCGCCTCTTCGCCCTTTTCGGGCTCGCGAAGACGACGTGTCTCACTGCTGGCGTCCGCGACCATGATCGGCGCCGTGACCACCGTTTTGACCGCCCCGCCCGCCTTCGCCGCCGACGTGTGCGCCGCACCTGTCGTCGTAGGCAATACCGCCACGGTGACATGCGCGTACGGCAACAACGGCACGGTCACCGTGCCCGCCGGGTACAGCACAGCGACCA
>DATLIA010000356.1:0-1904 GCA_035540215.1 Actinokineospora sp.
CTCCGGCCGTGACGAGATCCACGACCCCCGCGACCCGCGGACACCGGCCAAGGAGGCAGTCCTGTTCGCGGCGCTGACGGGTCTTGCCGTGGGCGCGGCCCGCGTCGTCGTGACGCGCAAGGCGGCGGCGTACTACGCCAAGTCCACCGGTCACCTGCCCAAGCCCATGCAGGAGGGCGAGGCCTAGTTGTGATGTCCAGGGACGTTGGTCAGTCTGCTGACCGGTGGCTTGCCTCCGATGGCGGAGTGGGCACGGTGGTGATTGTAGAAGTGGAGCCAGGCGGGAAGGGCGCCGTCACGCTGCTGGGTTGACTCATAGAACCGGGCGTAGGCCCACCCGTCGGCCAGAGTGCGGTGGAATCTCTCGATCTTGCCGTTGGTCTGGGGACGGTATGGCCGGGTCCGCTTCGGGGTGATGCCGAGGTCGGCGCAGGCGTCGCGCCAGGCGTAGGACCTGTACGCCGAGCCGTTGTCCGACAGCACCCGCTCGACTGTGACGCCGTGGTCGGCGAACCAGGCCACCGCTCGCTGGAGCACACCGATGGCGGTGGCCGCCTTCTCGTCGGAGCAGATCTCGGCATGAGCCATCCGCGAGTGGTCGTCAATCACGGTGTGGACGAACGCGGTGCCGATCACGGGCCGGTAGTGGTTGCCGCGTTCCCCGGTGCGATGAGCTGTCGCTCGCGCGTTGGCCTTGCCGTGCTGGCGGCCCACGAACCGGTGGCCGCCGCTGTCGGGGATGTTGGCGAACTTCGTGACGTCGACGTGGATCAACGAGCCGGGGTGGTCGTGCTCGTAGCGGCGCAGCGGCTCGCCGGTGACGCGGTCGATGTGGGACAGCCGGTTGATCCGGCACCGCACCAGCACCGCGTGAACGGTCGAGGCAGGCAGGCCGAGCCGGCCGGCGATCTGGACCGGACCGAGTCGCTGGCGCCATCGCAGCCGCACGATCCGCCGCACCACCTCCGGGCTGGTCTTGGTGGGGCTCGAGTGTGGTCGCGAGCTGCGGTCCTGCATGCCCGCGGCACCTTCGGCCCGGTAGCGGTCGGCCCACTTCTTCGCCGTCCGCGGAGCGACCATGAACATCTTGCCGGCGGTGGCGTAGGTCCAGCCGCGGTCGACGACGAGTTGGGCCAGCCGCAGACGGGTGCGTGGGGTCAGGACAGCGTTAGCGTGGGACACGAGGGCCTCCGGTCGGTGAAGCGGTGAACTAGACAGCTCCACTTCACAACCGGGGGCCTTCACCTGTCAGGCAGGCTCACCGACGCCGCGCGGTACAACCTCTCTGGACATCACACCTAGGCCGGGGTGGGGGCGGGGTCGTAGATGTACGGCGTGGTGGTGGCGACCTGGTGCAGCCCTGCGCGCTCGAGGATGGGCCGCGAGTGCGGCGAGGCGTCGACGCGCAGCAGGGGGTAGCCCGCGGCGAGCGCGAGCCGGGCGCGGTGCGCGACCGTCGCGCGGTACAGACCACGCCCTCTCCAGTCGGGGTGGGTCGCGCCGCCCCACAGGCCGCCGAACCCGCTGCCCTCCACGAGCCGCAGCCAGGAGGCGCACAGGACAGGGCCGTCGCCCGACTCCTCGTCCAGGCAGCCCTGCACCAGGTCGGGCCGCGCCCGCATCTCCTCGCCGACCCTCAGCGTGATCCAGCGGGTCCCCGGCCAGACCAGGTCGTGCAGGTCGGCAATGCGCTCGAGGTCGCGGTCGTCCCGGATCGCACGGACGCTCAGGCCCGCGGGAAGGTCGACGTCGACGGCGACCGCCTCGGCGTCCCCGAGGATGAGCGCCTCGAGCTCCTCGGCGACGAAGCCCGCTGCGGCGAGTCGCTCACCGAGGTCAGCCGGCTCGTCATAGCTGTACGTCTTCCACTCGACGCGCTGGCCCCGGGCCGCGAAGAAGTCCCG